>WHTT01000382.1 GCA_009377605.1 Luteitalea sp. | reverse complement strand
GCAGGAGCAGGTTCGAGGGACACGACACGACGGATTCGCGCTCCCCCAGCCCTCTAACTAACTAGCAGGTCGCCAGCCGTTGGCCAGGCGCAGGGCCTCGATGAGCCAAAGCATGGGTCGTTCGCGCATTAAGGAATAGACGTTGATTTAGGGGTGCTGCTGCCGCCGCGAAGAGACTGAGACAGATTGGGGAATCGCGCGAAGAACAGCATAGGAACGTCGCATTTGGAGAGCGTTGTCGAAGTTCCCCCGCGTCGTTCGTCTACAAGACAGGGAAGGGTCCTCTCCCTGAACCCTGACCCCCTCGACTATCGCTCGGGGCTCCCCGACCCTTCGACCTTTCGACGAGCTCAAGGTCGCCCTGAGCAGAGTCGAAGGGCGACAAGCTCAGGGTCACCCCGAGCGGAGTCGAGGGGTGAGCGACGTCGAAGGGACCGGGCGCCGAAGGCGCGAGTCGAAGGGTAGGCCACACGCCAACTCGACTGCACGTTGCACCGGGC
>WHTT01000381.1 GCA_009377605.1 Luteitalea sp. | reverse complement strand
AGCGCAACGCGTGCTCCTCGCCGAGCATGCGCAGGGGCGGCGAGTCCAGCGGGTGCGTGCTCCTGGCGCCGAGGTGCTGCGCAACACGACCCCGCAGGGCCTCGGTCGAGCGCTGAAGGGCCGGCGCCTCGCCCGGCCGCGCCGGCACGGCAGATGGCTGGTCGGGCCCACGGAGGACGGTCCCACCCTCGTGCTGCACTTCGACGCCTGGGGCCGGACGCGTTCGCGACGTCGGAGGCATCGAGGACCGCCTCGCCGGCGCGTCGGGCATGGTCAAGCCAGGGCTCACCGATCAGCGGCGTCTGGCGGGTCTTGGCAACCTTCTGGCTGATGAGATCTGCTGGCGAGCCCGCATCGCGCCGCGGTGGCGGTGCCCTGTCTGTCAGCAGACCTGATCGCCGGCGCGCCTCTCCGTCTCACAATGCGAAACGTGACTGACGACGCGCCGTGGGTGCGCCTGGACCCTTGGTGTCCTCTTGAGAGGTCCGAGCGCTAGGAAA
>WHTT01000380.1 GCA_009377605.1 Luteitalea sp. | reverse complement strand
GAATGCGATCTCGTTGAGGCTGCGAAGAAACTCAACGCGATGCAGCCAGTCCCGCCAGCTTCAGACCGTGATGGGCACAATTCGGGCACACTGAGCCCCGATCGCGGTTCCCGCCTGAGGGTGAGTCTCTAAATTTCCTAGGAGAATTTGGAGGCGCCGCCCGGATTTGAACCGGGGATGGAGGTTTTGCAGATTTCGCTGGATTCTCTAAGTTGTTGATTCGTCTTGCTCTCTGGTCTCTGGTACTCTTCGGTTTTCGGTGGTGTTTGGGCGTTCGTGGACTGAAGTTGGACTGAAATTCTCCACCCGCCTTTTGGTCGGCGATCCCGGCTTCCGCTGCGCACCGCTGCCCGACTGAGACGATCGCTGGCCACACGTTCCTCGTGCCCGACACGCGCTCGATCTACTGGAGCACGGTGGCCTTGATTCGGTTCGGCAGTCGCGCGAGGCAACTCATCGTCCGGCGATGTCGAGTGTTTTCAGTGGCCTCGGTTCGTGGAGTTT
>WHTT01000379.1 GCA_009377605.1 Luteitalea sp. | reverse complement strand
CGCGGCTACGGCATGGACCCGGCCGCGATCTACCACATGCCCGATCTCCCGCCGCCCCACCCGTACGTCGCGCTGTACCGGTGGCTCACCGAGCCCCGCGAGCGCGGCGGCTGGGGCGCCGATGCCATCGTCCACGTCGGCAAGCATGGCACACTCGAGTGGCTGCCGGGAAAGGGGCTTGGCCTGTCCGGCGAGTGCTACCCCGACCTGCTCCTTGGCGACGTCCCGCTCGTCTATCCGTTCATCATCAATGACCCGGGCGAAGGAGCGCAGGCAAAGCGCCGCAGCCACGCCGTAATCGTCGACCACCTCACGCCGCCGATGACCACGGCCGAGGGCTACGGCGAGATTGAGGAGCTGAGTCGCCTGGTCGACGAGTACTACGCGCTGGAGCAATTGGATCCGTCCAAGCTCCCGCACCTCCAGCAGCAGATCTGGGAGCTGATCCAGCAGGCCAAGCTGGACAGCGACCTGGCGCTCCTGCTGAACCGCGACTCCGCGAGC
>WHTT01000378.1 GCA_009377605.1 Luteitalea sp. | reverse complement strand
GGCGGTCCGCATCAACAGTCTAGCGGACAGTGAACTGAACGACGGCTGAACGAGGGTACCCACGGGCACCCAGTCAGGCGCGGTTGCATGTGCAGTGCAAACTGACGCAGGCCGCTCATCAGTCGCCCCGTGTGACAGAACGAGTGTGACGAACACCGATGAATACGGGGGAAGACGCCCCTAAATGGGCGAATCAGTTGTGATAGGAATGTGATACGTCAGCCTCAAAACCTCGAAGAACATCGAGGTTTACGGACGCACACCGAGTGATCGTTTTGGAAGGTTAAGTCGCTGATCGCGTATGCGTTAGGGTGCTTCGGAATCGCTTGGTGCTGCTGGCCCGCTTCGCTTTCCAAGCGTGCACCTTAAGCCACTCGGTCATCTCTCCGTTTAGAATCAACTATTTACAGTCACGAGCGAGTCCAGAACTGGCGATTGTGATACGTCCCTCAATGTGCCGCGATCACTTACGGGCGCTCTTGAGTATAGCCCTCGCACGGTTCA
>WHTT01000377.1 GCA_009377605.1 Luteitalea sp. | reverse complement strand
AAGTTCGCGACGCCGGTGATGTTGATGTGCGCGCCATCGGGGGTCCCTTGCCCATACGGCTCACGAAGCTCGCTGCGCCGATTGAAGCCGACGCGCACTTCGTTCAGCAGCGTGGGCCCGAGAATCGTCGCGAGCTGCGCGCCGACGCCGTTCATCCGATCCTTGAACGTCACGCTCCGGCCAATCGCCGTCAATCCGCCGCCCGCGCCCGGCTGATCGTTGGTGAACCGGTTGTAGCGCACGAAGCCGGTGTTGCGATCGCTCAGCCTGTAGTTCACCTTCAGGCTTGGCGTATGAAACGTCTCGCCGAACGGCGAGTTGCCGAGGTCGGAGGCGGGCAGCGCCATCGCCTGCGCAACCGCCGGAGCGATGGTGACCGGCTGCGGCGCCTTCAGCGGGTTGTACTCGTAGTTGGCAAACCAGAACACCCGATCGCGCCGCAGCGGACCGCCAAGGGCGCCCTGCACCATCCACCATTCCTGATCGGGCTTGACGGCCGCGAGCG
>WHTT01000376.1 GCA_009377605.1 Luteitalea sp. | reverse complement strand
CCGGAGTCGAGATCGCCGAGTACCACTGCGAGAGCGGGATGTACGTGGTCTCCCCGGATCGCAAGATCCTGCTCGACTACCAGCCCAACCCGCTCTCAAGCGGCCCGGCGTTCCACGTCTTCAAGCGTTTCAGCTTCAACCAGCTCCAGGGGCAGTTCCACCATGTCGTCGGGCTGCTGGCGATGATGGCGAAGATGAACGTCCTCGCCCAGATCGCGATGGAGGACGCGGTCTTCGCCGAGACCAACGTCTACGGAGGAGACCAGGGCCAGCCCTACCGCCGAGGGCGCAACGCGGTCAACTACTTCGAGCAGGGCACCCAGGTCGACCGCCCGGTGCAGAACCTGCCCTACCAGCTCTTCGAGCACATCGACCGCATTGAGCGCCAGCTCCGCGACACCGCGGGCTACTCGATCCAGGACGACGGCCGCAGCCCCAACTCCTACGTCACCGGGCGGGGCTTGCAGGAGCTGAACACCTCGGGCACCGCGGAGATGGCCGAGTA
>WHTT01000375.1 GCA_009377605.1 Luteitalea sp. | reverse complement strand
AGGAATACGAACGTGCCGTGATTTTTCGCCTCGGCCGTATGGTCGCGCCGCGTGGGCCCGGAATCATCTACGTCATTCCGCTCATCGAAAAAATGCTGCGCATCGATCTCCGGACAGTGACCATGGACGTCCCGCCGCAGGACGTCATTACGAGAGACAATGTGTCGGTAAAGGTGAGCGCCGTCCTCTACTTCAGGGTCATCGATGCCAATCGGGCTATTCGAGAGGTTGAGCGTTATCTCTTTGCCACTTCTCAACTCGCCCAGGTGACACTGCGCAGCATTTGCGGCCAGGCAGAACTGGATGAACTGCTCGCTGAGCGCGAAAAAATCAATACCCGCATCCAAACCATTCTCGATGTTCAAACCGATCCGTGGGGAATCAAGGTGGTTTCGGTGGAGATAAAACACATCGATCTTCCTCAAGAGATGCAGCGGGCCATGGCCAAACAAGCTGAAGCAGAGCGGGAGAGGCGCGCCAAAGTCATTCATGCCGAGGGCGAGCT
>WHTT01000374.1 GCA_009377605.1 Luteitalea sp. | reverse complement strand
CGAGCGCATCGTAGAACGCGTCGTACTCCGACTTATTGAACGGACAGTTCAGATAGTCGCCCTCGGGCTCGACGGCCTCGTCCGTACGGAGGGCCGAGGCTTCCACCTTCGCGCTGCGCGCTACGGCGGACAAGTCAGCCTCGGCCGAACCTCGCAGGCTTCGGCCCCAGCGCGACGCGCGGAAGACCCTCGAGTGGTCGATCGTCTCCGCCAGGACAATCGGGCTGATCGCGTCGTAGAAGGACAGGTGCTCGTCGCCGACGAGCGCTTGAATGTCCGCCGACAGCGCGTCGGACGTCAGCGGGCCGGTCGCGATGACGATGGGCGACCACGCCCCACCGGCCGGCGGCACGCGCGGGACCTCTTCGCGGACGATGGTGATGAGCGGATTCGCTGTCACCGCGTCGGTGACGGCGCGCGAGAAGGCCTCGCGATCGACTGCGAGCGCAGCGCCCGCCGGCACGCGCGTCGCATCCGCGGCGCGCATGACCAGCGAGTCCAAGCGGCG
>WHTT01000373.1:297-508 GCA_009377605.1 Luteitalea sp. | reverse complement strand
CGACTACGTTGGCGTGGTTCAGAGTCTTACGTGGGATCTCACCATCCGCGTTGAATGGAAACGGAACGCGCAGGACGGCTGGCAGTCGATCTCCGAGCCTCCGGCATTCGAGATCCTTCCTCAGCCCGCGCACACGCTGTTCGCCGTGGCGCCCGCGGATCTGCCGCGGAGCACGCCGTTCGATCTCGCTGTCGTCCTGCTCGACAAGTTT
>WHTT01000373.1:0-258 GCA_009377605.1 Luteitalea sp. | reverse complement strand
CCTATCGAGGCATCGTCACGATCACGAGCACGGATCCCGACATCGATCTCCCCAGCGCCTATACCTTTACCGAAGCCGACCTCGGCGTTCACGTGTTCAGCGGCCTCGAATACACGACGTTGGGATTCCAGCGCGTAGACCTCACCGATGGTCAGCTGGAGGGCCGGAGCAACTATTCAGAGGTGTCTGATGGCTCGGCGCGACTGTCGCGGTACTTCGGCGAGAGCCACTTCCACACCGGGACTGGCACGAATCACG
>WHTT01000372.1 GCA_009377605.1 Luteitalea sp. | reverse complement strand
CACGATGGGGAGCGGACGAAATCCGGAAACACGTACTCGTCCCAAAGTCGCCGTCGTCGCTTCGCTGAATTGGCCATCCCAACATGATTCCGTTTCCAAGTCCCTAGGCCCGGAAGACCGGGCCGTTTGCTATTGGGCCGGTGGGTGTCGCCCGGGAACAACGCTTGCTGAAAGGCGATGCGGTGCCAGTGGCGGCTCTGTGGAGGAGGCGATGAAGACCTACTTTGTTGTCAGGCGTGGCATGGCGTGGTGCGCGCTAACCGAGACCGGCCACCCGCCTATTTCCTCGGAAGACAAATCGCAAATCGTTGCTTGGGCATGCGAGCTTGCGCGCGCCCGCGACGGAGAAGTGTACGTCCACGACGCCATCGGCCGCCTTGAGCGGGTCTACACCTACCAAGGCGGCGTTGAGCGCAAACCGATGCCGTATGCACGCCAATCGCCGGCCCGCTCGCCGGGGCCAGAGGGCGCCGAGGCGTAGCAGAGCTGACCGCTCGACGCTGCTGGC
>WHTT01000371.1 GCA_009377605.1 Luteitalea sp. | reverse complement strand
CGAGATCGAGCGGGTACGCGCGCGCGGCTGGGCCGACGCGGAGGGCGAGATGGAAGACGGCCTGAACGGCGCGGCCGCGCCAGTGCGCGACCACCAGGGCGCGTGCGTGGCCGCGCTGAGCGTCTCCGCACCGGAGTACCGACTGCCCAGACAGAAGCTGGCCGCCCTCGGCGAGCGGGTGCGTGCGGCCGCCGACCGGATCAGTGCCCAGCTCGGCCACCTGCCGGCCGGTCCCGGCGGCACCGGCTGACCGCCGCGGCCGCGGGCCGGGTCACGGCCGCGGCGAGCGCGCTCGCCGGTCAGAGGTGCAGGACGACGTTGCCGTCGTCCACCGTGACCGGGTAGGTACGGGCGCGCACGCGGGGGTCGACGAGCGCGACGCCGGTCGCGATCTCGAACTCCCAGCCGTGCCAGGCGCAGCGGAGGAGCTCGCCGTCCCTGCCGTAGGTGAAGCTGTGCTCGTCGGTGAGCAGCGTGGTGCCGGTGACCGGTCCCTCGCACAACGAACC
>WHTT01000370.1 GCA_009377605.1 Luteitalea sp. | reverse complement strand
CGAGTCACCCGATGCCACCGCTTCACAGGCTGACTCATATGATGCCGCCGATTCAGCCCCTGATTCGCTTGACGAGGTGGCCGTGGTAAAGGGGTAGAGGGATCAAGGGATCAAGGGGCTTGGCCGAAGCGGAGTCGGAGTCCAGGAAGACTAGACTAGGAGGAGCACGGAGACGAAGGGTGGCCTGTTGCGATACGTGCCCTTGCAAGGGTCGTGCACCGGGCCCGTACCTCCATCTTCTTCGTGCTCTTCGTGGCCTTCGTGGTTCCAACTCCGCCTCGGCTACCCCCTTGCCCCTTGATCCCTCGATCCCTTGATCCCTTGATCCCTTGATCCCGTGGCCCCGCGACCCTCCTTGACCCTGTGCGACCGCCATAGTACCGTTCTTGGGCTGCGCCGCTGGCGAGTGTTCTCCAAGAGGACGAGGCTTCCACGTTGGAAAGTGTCACCAGCTGCGCAACCTGACCCATGACGCAGCCGGTAACTCCACTCAAACAGACGCCCCTCTAT
>WHTT01000369.1 GCA_009377605.1 Luteitalea sp. | reverse complement strand
CGAGGCGCAGGGCAACCAGCGCGAGCGCGATGGCGACCGCGTCGGTGAGCATGTGGCCGGCGTCGCTGATCAGGGCGAGCGAGTTCGCGATGACGCCGACCGTGACTTCGACGGCCATGAATCCGAGGATGAGCGCGAGGGCAAGGCCGAGGTACCGCCGGTCGGCGTGGTCACCGATCCCGTCGTCGTGGCCGGGGCGGTGCCGCCGCGCGGTCACGGCGCGGACTCCCCGTGTCGCAGATGCTCACGGGAGACGTCGAGCAGCAGCCGCACATGGGTGTCGGCGAGCCGGTAGTAGACCTTCCTGCCGGCCCGTCTGTTGGCCACGATTCCGGCGGTCCTGAGCAGCCGGAGCGCGTGCGAGGTGGCGGTCTCGCTCACCTCGCACGCGCGGGCCAGGTCGCAGACGCAGAGCTCGCCGGCCTCGAGCAGCGCGTACAGCATGCGCGTCCGGGTGGCATCGCCGAGCAACCGGAAGAGGTCGGCGACCCGGCTGGGCTCCTCGACTCC
>WHTT01000368.1 GCA_009377605.1 Luteitalea sp. | reverse complement strand
CAGCCCCTTGCCGAGTCCGATCTTGTAGCCCAAGAACTCGAACCCCTGGCTGACGTGCACGATCCGGGTTTTCTCCGGGTGAATCCGAAGACCCAGCTCTTGCTCCAGCACCGCACGAGCGCTCGCCAGCGCCCGTGCCGCTTCCTCGCGAGTCCGGCACACAGCCAGCCAATCGTCGGCATACCTGGTGACCTGGAATCCAGCCCGCTCCATCTGCTCGTCGAAAACGTGCAGGTAAATGTTACTGAGCAATGGACTGATGACTCCGCCTTGTGGCGTACCGGCAATCGTGCTTTCGTAGACGCCGTCTCGCAGCGCTCCGGCCGTGAGTATCCGACGCATCAGATTCAACACTTTGCCGTCGGCGACTCGTTCCGCCACGAGAGCGACGAGTCGGTCATGCGAGATTGTTCCGAAGAAATCGGCGATGTCCGCGTCAACGATCCATCTCCCACCCGCCTGCAACTGTCCCCAGATCCGGCGCATAGCCATATGCGCCGACCGCTTCGGGC
>WHTT01000367.1 GCA_009377605.1 Luteitalea sp. | reverse complement strand
GCTCGCCGAGACGCCGTGCCCACAACGGCGCACCATCGTTGATCGCCGACCCGCGAGGAGCCAGATGCCGACGCCACCGACGGCCACGACCACGGAGTTCGCTTCCCTCACCCGCCCGTCAGGCGGGTTCGCGATGCTCGCCGTGGACCAGCGCGAGGCACTGCGCGGCATGTTCGCCGAGCGCTACCGCCGCCCGGTGGCGGACGCGGAGCTCACCGAGTTCAAGGTGGAGACGGTACGCCGGCTGTCCCCGCACGCCTCCGGCGTGCTGGTCGACCGGCAGTTCTGCCTCGACGCGGTGCTCGCCGCCCGGTCGACGCTGGTCATGCCGCTGGCGCTGTTGCGCGATCGTCGCGCGGGTGAGGCCCAGACTGCCCTGCAGGTCCTGACCGTGGCTCGGGACCAGCTCAACGCCGACCGGCTGCGGTGCATCAACGCTGTCACGGCTCTGGTCCGTGGCCATGACCTCGGGGTAGATGCTCGCCGCGCGTTGATGGCATCGCAGATCGCCAC
>WHTT01000366.1:251-514 GCA_009377605.1 Luteitalea sp. | reverse complement strand
AGGTGCGCAACCTCGTCGTGCGGTATCCGCGAGCGCGCGAGGGCGGCGAGTTGCTCGCCGTCGACGGTCTCGAACTCACCGTCGCGGCCGGTGAGTTCGTCACCATCGTCGGACCGAGCGGATTCGGCAAGAGCACGCTCCTGCAGGTCGTCGCCGGTCTGGTCCCGCCGTCGTCGGGCGAGGTCTTCGTCGAGGGCGCGTCCGTCCAGGGTCCCGGTCACGAGCGGGCGGTGGTGTTCCACGACTACGCCCTGATGCCGTGG
>WHTT01000366.1:0-241 GCA_009377605.1 Luteitalea sp. | reverse complement strand
GCGGGTCGCCCACTACATCAGGCTCGTCGGGCTCTCGGGCTTCGAGCAGTCCTACCCCCGAGAGCTGTCCGGAGGCATGCGTCAGCGCGTCGGGCTCGCCCGCGCACTCGTCACCGAGCCCCGGATCCTGCTGATGGACGAGCCGCTCGCTGCCGTCGACGCGATGACCAGGGAGCGGATGCAGTACGAGCTGGAGGCGATCGTCCGCGAGACCGGGCAAGCGGTCCTGTTCATCACTCAC
>WHTT01000365.1 GCA_009377605.1 Luteitalea sp. | reverse complement strand
GGCCGGGTGACCTGGCAGATGATGAGCCCGGGCCCTGGCCTCAGCGAGAGCTCCGGTGAAGTCCTGGAGCAGTTCGCCGCGGCGGCCGGGCAGGAGGTGGCTCCGGGATCGGTGCGGCTGCTCGCCGGCGAGATCCGCCATTTCCTGGCCTACCTCGACCGGATCGGCCGGGGTTCTCTCGGTGCGGTCACCGTGGACGACGTCCGGGGGTTCATGGTCGAGATGGCGCCCAGGCGGCCTGCAGGCATCGGCAACGTGGTGTGGTCGCTCAAGAGGTTCCTCGCCTTCCTCAACGCCGCCGGGCTCAGCGACGTCCGCGTCGACGGCCTGCTCGCGCATGCCGCGCCGCGGCGGGTGCGGGCGCTGCCGTGTTTTGCCCGTGAGGAGACCGGCCGTCTCATTGAGGGGATCGAGACCGAGACCGCCTGCGGGAAGAGGGACTACGCGATGGTCTTGCTCGCGGTCTCGACCGGGCTGCGGTGCTGCGACATCGTCGCACTGCGCCTGGAGGAGAT
>WHTT01000364.1 GCA_009377605.1 Luteitalea sp. | reverse complement strand
CGGGGGCGCCCGCATCGGCGTCACCATAGCCGCCCTGGTTCTTGAACTCGGCGACCGCCTTCTCGAGGGTGGCGACCGTCTCGTCCGAGAGGACCTTCTCGGCGAGGATCGTCGGCAGCACGTCGGGATAGACGGACTCGAGGTGGCGGTACAGGCCGGACTCGAACTCGGCGATCTTCGCCGTCTCGACGTCGTCCAGCAGGCCGCCGGTGGCGGCCCAGATGATGACGACCTGCTTCTCCACGGGGAGCGGCTCGTACTGGGGCTGCTTGAGGATCTCGGTCGTCTTCTCGCCGCGGGTCAGCTGGTCGCGCGTCGCCTTGTCGAGGTCGGAGCTGAACTGCGCGAAGGCGGCCAGCTCACGGTACTGGGCGAGGTCGATGCGCAGCTTGCCGGCGACCTGGCGCATGGCCTTGATCTGCGCCGCGCCGCCCACGCGGGAGACGCTGATGCCGGCGTTCACCGCCGGGCGCTGGCCCTGGTTGAACAGGTCGGACTGGAGGAAGATCTGCCCG
>WHTT01000363.1 GCA_009377605.1 Luteitalea sp. | reverse complement strand
GGCTCAGCGCGATCAGGGTCCGCAGTCCGACCTGCGCCAGGACGAGTCCAGCAACCGCGCCGAGCCCCGCGAGCAGCACGCTCTCGGTGAGGAGCTGACGCAGGAGACGCCCGCGGCCGGCGCCCAGGGTGCTACGCACGGCGAGCTCCGTTGAGCGGACCGCACCGCGCGCGAGCAAGAGGTTCGCCACGTTGCCACACCCAATCAGCAGCACGAACCCGACGGCTCCAAGCAGCACGAAGAGCCGCTGTCGATAGTCACCGACGAAGTGTTCCGTCATAGGTGCGACGTCGGCACCACGCTGTGCGTTGTCAATCGGCTGCTCTTGCTCGAGTTGCCTGGCCAGCGTGGTCAATTGTGCTCGCGCCTGGTCGATCGTCACGCCTGACTCGAGCCGCGCGATCACGTTCAACCAATGGCTGCTGAAGTTCGCCTTCTGTTCTGAGGAGAACGCGAATGGCACCCACAACTCCTCGCTCTCCGACGTGACGTCGAACGACGCGGGCATCACGCCGAT
>WHTT01000362.1 GCA_009377605.1 Luteitalea sp. | reverse complement strand
GTCGCCGCCGCTCGTCCTGACGCGCGAGCAAGCCAACACCGCCGTCCGGATCTTGGATGAGGTCTTTTCATCGGTGACGCGCGGCACCTAGTGTCCCGAATCGGAGATTCGCTGACATTTTCCGGGCGGGGCATCCCGCCTGGCGGCGTTGCTCCTCGCTGTAGAGTCGAAGACGGGCGCGGTCATGACAGGCGCGGGGAGTCGCTGGTCCGGCTGCTTTCGCAAACGCCGGTGCCTCAATCCACACCATGACGCCGTTTCCCGTCTCCGCTCATCGAACCGGACGTGCGGATTTCCCGCATCCGGCTCTCCGACTGGTTTCACGCCAAGGCTCACGACCGAGCACCGATGTGCAGCGGACGCAACCGGAGAACGCCGAGCGGGCCAAAGACCTGCTCGCGCGAGAAGCGCCGCGTCCCACGCGTCGGGACGTTTCGCCGTCGCCGCTGAAAATGACGCACGCAGTCGTAGACGTAGTTGTTGACGGCACCATAGGCCGTCGTGCGAGAGCCGTAACTG
>WHTT01000361.1 GCA_009377605.1 Luteitalea sp. | reverse complement strand
CGCGCTCGGGTTGCCGCGCAGGGCGTGCGACGCGAGCGGGAGCTCGTCGATCCGCTCGAGCAGCATCGCGAGCCGGTCGGAGGACGTCACCGGCGCCGCGAACGGGTCGACGCCGGCCTCGAGCGCCTCCTCGCGGAGCAGCCGCGCGATGGCGAGTGCGTCCAGCGTATCGCTCTTGCCAGGCTTACGGGCAGACCGCCGCCAGCGAGCGGTCCAGCGCGGACAGACCTCGCGGACGGCCTCTCCGTGCTCGACGAGGAACTGGGCGGCGCCGTAGCCCAAGGATGCGGCACCCTCAATCGCCCACTGCCGCTCGGGCCACGCCTGTGCCCACGCTAGCAGGTCCACCCAGCCCTCTGCGGTGTTGGGAACCAGCTTGGTCGTGATGGTGCCGTCGGCGTCCAAGGCCGCGGCCTGATGGATTCGCTTGTGCGGATCTACGCCGATCCAGGCCATGAGTGCCTCCCGGGGGAAAACCTCCGGCCGACCATTCTTCCTTGGGCCAGGTGTACGGACCAGC
>WHTT01000360.1 GCA_009377605.1 Luteitalea sp. | reverse complement strand
GGTCGTCAGACCTCGAGATAGCCTTGCGCACATCTTCGTTCACGGAGACGAGAACATGAGAATGGCCCTGGTAGCGATTTCGAGTCCGAGGGCACGGCGCACGAGTGGCTCACCTGGCGCCGGAGTCTCCACCGACTTCGCACCCCGGCTGTTTCACCACGAAGAACACGCAGACCACGAAGGGTAAACCGTGAAGAACACGAACTGCCAACCACGAAGGACACGAAGTTTACGAAGAGTAAACCGTGAAGAACACGAACTGCCAACCACGAAGGACACGAAGTTCACGAAGAGTAAACCATGAAGAACACGAACTGCCAACCACGAAGGACACGAAGTTCACGAAGAATAGCAGGAGATCTTCTTCGTGTTCTTCGTGTTCTTCGTGGTTAACCTTCGTGTCCTTCGTGGCCTCCGTGGTTTCATCCTTGTAGGCCGACCACCTGACGATCGCCGTTCGCCCCCATGATGTCGACGTTTCACAAGCCTAGACTGTTTGCAACCAGTTGCATCTCCATCGGG
>WHTT01000359.1 GCA_009377605.1 Luteitalea sp. | reverse complement strand
TCAGCCCACTTTCCGACTTCTTCATGGCGGCTCCTTGTCGAAAATATCACGTTGCCATTCTGGATCGCATTCGGTCCGGCGGCCGTGTGGACGATAAGAAACATTGGACCGGTTTTCGCGGAAGTCAACGGAATCTCCGTTGTGCGTCCCAAAGAGTGGCATTTCAGCTGGAGCGCACAATCACGAATGCCGCAGGAGCGACCCAGCCGCGACGACGAGCGCCACCCACCGACTGACTGGCACAAATCCTGTGCCTAACTCGTTCCGGCACGAGTTGATGACCGTGAGGCATGCCAGTGGAACGAGCTATACCGGGCACAGATTGATTGGCGCCACTCCCTTGCGACGATTCTGTTCGCGTGGCTCTGAAATGCCGAGCATTCGTGCCGCTCTTCACGCCCTCCATGACGTCCGTCCCAGCGCGTCGACAGTTCATCCCAACACGTTTGTGGTGAGTGCGGCGGTTCCCGATACTGCCGGGTGAACTCGATGGACGATATAGCCGACCTTCTGACTTCGCAC
>WHTT01000358.1 GCA_009377605.1 Luteitalea sp. | reverse complement strand
GGACGAGGACGATCCTGGTCGTGATGGCCCGGTGCCGACCCAGGAGGTAGTCGCCGAGCGGGTCGGGGTGCACGTCGACACGGTGGTGAAGACCTCGAAGGCCTATGCCGAGCGTGGCGGTGACGTCGAGGCGACGATCAGCCGCAAGAAGCGGCTCACCCCGCCGGTGGAGCCGAAGGTGACCGGCGAGGTCGAGGCCCGCCTGATCGCGCTGGCCTGCTCGACGCCGCCGGAAGGGCACGCCCGCTGGTCGCTGCGTCTGCTGGAGAAGCACGTCGCGTTGATCGATGACATTCCCGACCTGGACCACTCCACCATCGGCAAGGTGCTCAAAAGGGGGCGCTTCGTCCTCACCTGAAGAAGCAGTGGACGATCCCGCCGAAGGCGAACGCCGAGTTCACCGCCCGGATGGAAGACGTCCTGGCGGTCTACGCGCGCCCCTATGATCCGGCTCGCCCGGTGGTGTGCATGGATGAGAAGCCTTATCAGTTGCTCGCGCACGCCCGTGAGGCGATCGGCGCG
>WHTT01000357.1 GCA_009377605.1 Luteitalea sp. | reverse complement strand
AACCGTTTGGCCGGGATGGCAAGCACCCGCTGGATCAGTGCGGCGTGTTCGGGATGCCGCAGCGACGCGTAGGTGAACAGCGACCGGATCGCGGTCAGGCGAAGGTTGCGGGTTCGCGCGCTGTTGCGGCGGTCGGCTTCGAGATGGTCAAGGAACGCGCAGATCGTCTCGCTGTCGAGGTCGTCCCAGTCGAGGGCGCACGGCTTCTTCCCGGTCCGCTCGTGCTCGAACACGATCAGCAGCCTCAGCGAATCCCGATAGGAGGCGATGGTGCGCGGGCTGACCCGGCGTTGCTTGGCCAACCGGTCGGTGAAGAAGCTCTGCAACGTGGGAGCGATCAGACTCATCGCGTGATCACCTCCCGGGACAGCTCCAGGCGGTCGGCGGCCAGAGCCAGCAGCTCGGGTGCGGCCGAGAGGTACCAATACGTCGACCGCGGATCCCGGTGCCCCAGGTAGGTCGACAACGTTGGCAGCCGGGCCTCGACGTCCTCACCGGCCTGATACCAGCGGAGAAGGGTGC
>WHTT01000356.1 GCA_009377605.1 Luteitalea sp. | reverse complement strand
GCTTGTTCCTCGGTGAGGTCGAGGGAGAACTCGGACACGCGGCAGCCCCTTCACGGCTTGGGGATGTCGAACATGGAGATGAGACCGGACCCGAGACCGAGATCACCGTTGAGCGTCAGCTTGCGGGTGAAGAACATCGTGGTCGACGAGGCGTTCCCCGACACGAGCCTGAGGAACTCGACGGCGTCCAGCGTGATCGTGACGCGCGGCTCGTGCTGCGGCGGAGTGTTCACCGTGCAGGTGGCGTCGGCGATGACGAGCTCGTACTCGTCCTGGTCGCCGTCCGGCCGGCCGGTGATCCGCCAGTGGACGACCGCGCGCTTGCTGCCCGCCTTCTCCGGCAGGAACTGCTCGGTCATCCGCGTGAAGATCTCGTCGAGCACGCGGCCGCGCAGCTCACCCGACATCGCCTCGGTGAGCTCGGTCTTCGGCGTTTCCTTGACGAGGCGCGCGAAGTCGCCCGGGCTCAGCCGGGCGAAGTCGAGCTGGCTGACGTCGAGTTGGCTCATGGGGGATCGCCTCC
>WHTT01000355.1:319-525 GCA_009377605.1 Luteitalea sp. | reverse complement strand
CTGCTTCGTGATGCCCGTGGTTGGCGTCGGGGTGCCCAAAACAAGAATCGCGGGCCTCGCCAGTGCGACATCGAAAGAAATGAATCTCTTCTTCGTGCTCTTCGTGTCCTTCGTGGTGAATCCTTCGTGGTTCAGCGGCCACCGCGAGCCCCTCACACGCGCTCGCGACTCGTTGAAATCACCGGCACCTCCACGTCGAACTCGCG
>WHTT01000355.1:0-309 GCA_009377605.1 Luteitalea sp. | reverse complement strand
GCCGCGCGAGCTCTGACGCGTTGTCGATGGGTTTCCCGTTGACTGAGCGGATGACGTCGAAGCGCCGGATTCCGGCCTCGTAGGCTGGTCCTCTGGTCCGCACGACCATGGCGCCGCGAGTATCGGGAAGACCCAACTCACGCGCGACCCTCGCGTCCACCGGGCTGATCACCAGGCCCGTGTACCCGCGTCGAACCTCTCCGTACTTGATGAGCTCATTGCTGATGCGGCGCGCGATGTTGCTGGGCACCGCGAAGCCAATACCCTGGTAGCCGCCGGTCTGGCTATAGATGGCCGTGTTGATCCCCA
>WHTT01000354.1:314-526 GCA_009377605.1 Luteitalea sp. | reverse complement strand
CGCAGCCTGCCGCCGTCTGGTGAACGAGTTTGCGATTGTTCACATCGCCACGTGGGAGGATGGGTCGTGGCTTGGATTGGATGACGCTGCGCTGCTAATCGCCTGCGCCGAACACGGCTTGGTCCTCGTGGCGTTCGACCGAGCGACACTTCCATGGCACGCGGGCCAGGTGCTCCGGACGGGCGAGTCTCATGGCGGACTTGTACTCTTTC
>WHTT01000354.1:0-304 GCA_009377605.1 Luteitalea sp. | reverse complement strand
GGATCGTGTATCTGCCGAAGTCACCTGATCACCAACCGCGACAGGTCCGCTGATGTGGGAACAACTTGGGAACAATTGAGCCCAAACACCGCAGAAAACGGGGGAGTAGGGCCGACCAGAAAGCAGGACGAATCAACAAGATAGACGTCCCGGCCCTGTCTGCAAAACCTCCATCCCCGGTTCAAATCCGGGCGGCGCCTCCAAAATTTCCTAGGAAATTTAGAGACTGGCTCTCAGGCGGGAACCGCGGTCGGGCTCGATTGTGCCCGGATTGTCTTGTGCCCGGTCACCTGCATGGCGACGC
>WHTT01000353.1 GCA_009377605.1 Luteitalea sp. | reverse complement strand
GACGATTTCGCCGCTGGCGAGCACCACGTCGGCCTCGATAAGATTGTCGATGGTGAGACCGTGCTTGCGCGACAGGTATCCGATGCCGCCGCCCAACGTCAGTCCGGCGACGCCCGTGGTGGAGACGATGCCGAAGGGGACGGCCAGCCCATAGGGATGCGTTGCGTGGTCGACGTCGCCGGACGTGCAGCCCGCCTCGACCCGAACCGTCCTGGCTACAGGGTCGACGCGCACGCCTTTCATCGCGGACAGGTCGATAACGAGCCCGTCGTCGACGCTGCCGAGACCGGGTCCGTTGTGCCCGCCGCCCCTGATGGCCACCCGAAGATCGTTCTCGCGTCCGAAGTTCACCGCGGTGACCACATCGGCGATATCCGCACAGCGCGCGATGACAAGCGGCTGCTTGTCGATCATGCCGTTGTAGAGCTTGCGCGCCTCGTCATAGTCGAAATCGGCGCGCTGGATCAGGCGGCCGCGAAGATCCTGTTCCAGTTGAACGACGGCCTTGTGTTGCATGATTTCCGCC
>WHTT01000352.1 GCA_009377605.1 Luteitalea sp. | reverse complement strand
CAGCGCGTACGCGATGAACACCCATGCGAGAAGCGCCCAGGACGAACGCGTCGGAGCGAACCGCTGACGGTTCTGCACCACGCCCCACCAGAACTGGAGGCCTGCCTGCACGAGGAACAGCGCCGCGAATAACCACGCCGCAGGGTTGATCCGCGTGAAGAAGGCAGCGTGATACGCGAGAGCAGACCAGGCCCAGTGGGTCGCAAGAAACGCACTGATGATGCGGCCGGACGGCCGTCGCGACGATGCCAGCAGGAATGCGCACACCAGGACAGACGCGATCCACAACGCCACGACGCCAGGCCACAGTGTCCCGTTGTAGGCGGCAAATACGTCGAAGAATTGCTCACGCGTGAAGGGCAGTCGCATTGATAGGGATCTGGCGTGAGCCGAATACTGTCGATCACGAACAGCTCGTCCAAGGTGAACCGAGGGTTACCCCCGAATGCCGGCGCGTCTCAAGAATGCCATCATCGGGCACCAGTTGGTGAAGGCCGACTGGAACAAGTTCAAGCCAACGAAGAGCG
>WHTT01000351.1 GCA_009377605.1 Luteitalea sp. | reverse complement strand
AGGTGCGCCTCGATGCTTCACGCGCGGCGGCGATCGCCCCCGGGCAGGCCGTGGACGTCGTTCTTGATCACGCCAAGGGCGCGCTGACAGGTGAAGTGGCCGAGATCGCCCAGGCGATTGATCCCACCGCGCACGCCTTCACGATCAAAATTGACCTCCCGACGGACGCCCAGGTCCGATCGGGCATGTTTGGGCGTGCACGCTTTCCCGGCCGGCCGCGCCGGCTGATCACGGTTCCCCTGACGAGCATCACCAGGAACGGTCAGCTCACGCGCGTCTTCGTCGTCGATCACGACGATACGGCCCGCGCGCGCCTGGTCCGTCTCGGGTCTGAGGCGAACGGCGGCGTAGAGATTTTCGCTGGTCTCGAGCCAGGCGAGCGGGTGGTCGTCGGCCCACCGCCCACGTTGCGCGATGGCGCGCCCGTAAACGCCCACCACGCTGACGGAGCGCGGCCATGACGACCACGGGCGCGACGTACGGCCTCGCTGGCCGACTGGCCGCGGCCTTCCTCCGCTCGAAGCTGAC
>WHTT01000350.1 GCA_009377605.1 Luteitalea sp. | reverse complement strand
GCCGTCTTGTAGAAGGCGTCCATCTTCCGCCTTGCCGCCGTGGATCGACATCCGGACGGAGGTTTCTCCTTTCGTGCCACCCACGTCCTGAGCGTTCGGTGGCATGACCACCGATGGCATGAGGGCGGCAAAGCCCAAAATGTTCTTCGCGGTCGGCAGGGAATCGAGCTCAGCCCTGCCGAGCGATCTCTGCTCCGACACGCTCGTGACGTCCACCAGCGGGGTCTGACCGGATACGGTGACCGTTTCCTCGAGGGCGCCAACCCTCAACTCGACGTTCAACGTCGCGGTGAAGTTCGGCGGCAACTCCAGGCCATCCCGCCGGAAGGTGCTGAATCCGGGGAGGGTGAACGACACGGTGTAGGCTCCGGTCCTCAATTCCACGATCCGGAAATCGCCCCGGTCATCTGTGACGGTCGACCGGACCTTCTCGATGAGAGCGGGACTCGAGGCCTCCACGGTGACACCCGGGAGCACCGCACCTGACGTGTCCCTCACGGTCCCCGTAATGCTGGCCGAGCTGCTGCCCT
>WHTT01000349.1 GCA_009377605.1 Luteitalea sp. | reverse complement strand
TGACCCGCCAGGGACGCGCGGCGGAGGCACTCGGCTGGGCGGCCGTGGCGGCGCTGATCGGCGGCCTGGCGGCGTGGCTGCTGGTCACGTTCGTCGCAAGGCCGTTCGCGGATATCGCGCTGAAGTTCGGCCAGGCCGAGTACTTCGTCATCGTCCTGATCGGACTCACCAGCGTGCTCGCGCTGGCGGACCGGTCCGTCGTCCGCTCGCTGGCGTCGTTGCTCGTCGGCATGTTGCTGGCGACGGTCGGGGTCGACGACGTCTACGGCAGCGTCCGGTTCGACTTCGGCAGCCAGGTGCTGCGGGACGGCATCGACTACCTCCCGGTGATGATCGGGGTCTACGCGCTCGGCCACGTCATCGCGCGATACGGCGAGCGATTCTCCGACCAGGCCGTCCAGCAGCCGGCGAGCACTCGCACGCTGCTGCCGGGCCTGCACGCGTTGCGGTCGCGGGCGGGCAGCCTCGGCCGGGGCACGGTGCTCGGGTCCCTGATGGGTGCGGTACCCGGCGCGGGCGCCACCGTCGCCTCCT
>WHTT01000348.1 GCA_009377605.1 Luteitalea sp. | reverse complement strand
GCGCCTCGGTGATGCTGTCGATCCCGAACGACCGGAAGTGGTGCTGGCCGGTCTGAAGCCACTGGAACACGTTCACCAGCGTCGAGAACTCGCGCACCATGACGACGCACACCTCCCACGACCCGTCGTACGCGGGCGGCGGGCGAAGCCCGTCCCAGGTCGTCTTCCGGACCGGGAGGAACTTCGAGCCGCCCTCGGCGTCGAGGATCAGCAGCGGCGGCGGAGCCGAGGCGACGAGTGTCGTCTTCCCGGCCTTCGAGTCGGCGTGGATCAGCAGGGACAGCGTCTCATCCGTCATCGGTCGTACCTATCGTAGGGGTCGACGACCGCGAACGCTTCGGCGATGAAGCCCTCGTGGTCGCTGAGGTCGTCGTCCATCATCGGGCACACGACGCGGAACTCGCAGTCCCAGGCGCAGTCGTGCGTGGGGGTGGGATAGCAGACCGTGCGGTGATCTTCACCTGCATGCAGGCGAAGCTCGGCCAGCTCAATGTCCTGCGCCTGCCCGACCAGGTGCCGCCAGTGCGACCGCAGC
>WHTT01000347.1 GCA_009377605.1 Luteitalea sp. | reverse complement strand
GGTGAATCCCATTTCGGTCTCCGGCCACTGGCGGAAGTCAGCAAAGAACTGCGCCTCGGGCGTCTGGTCGAGACCGAACTGTCGGACGTCTTCGACCACGCCGATAATCTCCCACGGGACAGAATCGCTGCCGGCGTACACCCGCTGTCCAATTGGATTCTCGCCGGGGAACTCACGGTGGGCTAGCGCCTGATTGATGAGCAGCACTCGCGGCTGGCCCGCACGATCGTTCTCGCCGAAACCACGCCCCTCGATCACGCGGGTTCCCATTACGTCGAGATATTCCCGGCTGACCAAGCGCGCATCCGGAACCGTCTCCAGTGGCGGCGGTGGGGTTGGGAGGTTTGGCGTTCTCCTGAACGACGTGCGCTCCTGGATCGCCACCAGCGGCAATTGCCGAGCGTACGCCACGGCCTCCACGCCTGGCACCGATCGGAGTCGCGCCACCAGATCTTCAGCAAACGTGCTGAGCTGTGCGCCGGGATAGCGTTCTGGAGGCAGGCCCACCTGAAACGTCAAGACATTTGTCGGGTTGTA
>WHTT01000346.1 GCA_009377605.1 Luteitalea sp. | reverse complement strand
CGCGTCCGCGCCGACCTGGAGAAGGTGGGGCTGGTCTCCCCCGACACCCCGTTCAACCAGGGGCTGCGCGAAGGGCTGCGGGAAGGCTACGAGGACGGCTGGCGCGGCGGGTACAACGCAGGCCTCGCCGCCGCCAAGAGATGAATTCTTGGAACACGTGTTCAAATAAATCAGGATGTCGGTGAGGGCCGAGGAACTGCACGGAATTATTTCCGCCACGGCGGAAATTAATCGGATCGTCGAACGCGACGTCATTCTACACCAGCGTCGGCGGCCCCCCTGCCTGACGTAACACCTCGGCGCGCTGCGCAGCGACAAACGCATCCACGGGCATCCCCGCAGCCCCAGCGACCCCCACAACACAACCCGCCAGGAACAGCGCCGCGCGCAACGCAGGCTCAACCTCCAGATGCTCACCCAACGCCATCAGACGCGACAGGCTCTCCTCCTGGGGCTCGACGCCGAGGTCTGCGACCAGGTCGACCAGCGCGAGAGCGAACAACTCCGCGTCCCGCGCCGGCCCCTCCTGGCCCATCTACGCC
>WHTT01000345.1:314-542 GCA_009377605.1 Luteitalea sp. | reverse complement strand
GACCATCGATGTAGAGTGACATAGCGACATGTGGATCAACGCTTCGAGAGCGCTTCCTGACTCCCATTCGACTCGCCCGACGTCCCGCCTTCGGCGAGCCGCCGAACGCGCTCATGGCAAGCCAATTCCTTGCCCTGAGCGAGCGAAGCGAGTCGAAGGGCTGATTCCTGATCCCCGACGTCTGTCAGCGTATCGAGGAACTCGCAGACGATGCCTGTGAATTCTCTT
>WHTT01000345.1:0-304 GCA_009377605.1 Luteitalea sp. | reverse complement strand
CGAGCAGTGTCGGCACCGTGACCGCCCGGCAGTCGGCGTAGAGGTCCACCTGTTGCGCAAGCCGCCATCGCTGTGCGCTCCGCTTCGGCGATTGCGGCGCGAGCATGATTGCCCGGCCGTGGCGGAGGAGGAACAGCAGCCGCTCACGAGCGCTGGGAAAAGTCGAGTTGAGCTCAACGATCATGCGTCTGAACGCGCGCGCGAAGAATGCGGGCGCGAACAGCCACGGATGCCGGACGTAGTGCTCGTAGCGCCACCCCAACGGCACGTCCGGAGGCGGTGGTGGTGTAGAGACCAGGATCAG
>WHTT01000344.1 GCA_009377605.1 Luteitalea sp. | reverse complement strand
GAATGAATTCATCCATCTACGCCGGGGTAACGAGATACCATGGGTCCCCACCACCCTCTCGTATCGGCAACTGCTCTTCGAGAAAGCGCTTCCTCCTGCCCTGATCCTGAATCATCGAGAAAGCCATCCCTCCGGCATGAATCAGCAGATCAACGCCAATTTCAACAGCCTCTCGAGCCGTCATGACCGTTGGATCGTCCGCCACGTGAATTCCCACCGGAAGCCCCCTTTTGTGCGCATCCTCAACCACAACTCGCAAAAGCTCAGCCGGCAGATTGGGCAGCTGTATTTTGATGCCGTCCACTCCAAAAGACGCAGCGTGCGCGATGAGTTTTCGCACCTCCGCCTCGTTGCGCACTCCCGTCGAAATTGTGGTATCCTCGAACCCCAACGCCGGGCCAACAAAGTAGATTCGCGGACCGAACAGCTTGCCTTTCTCGATGCCAACTTTGATGGCCATTATCTGTTCGGGGCCGTGTCTGTCAAGTGGTGGAAAAGCGTAAAGTCATCATCCGTCGCTACTCACATCAGCACTTAGGAAC
>WHTT01000343.1 GCA_009377605.1 Luteitalea sp. | reverse complement strand
ATCTTCGCTGTGGCGTGGACATGGCGTCGCACATCGCCGCAGCGTGCCTGGCCGCTAACCAGGCGATCGCGTCGGGTACACGCGTGCCGGTCGCGACAGCGACCTGACCGGCGCAGGGGACCGTGCGACTGAGGAGGCTACCGAACGATGTCGTCTGCCGTCGCACAGAAGGCATGACGCGGTAGGTGATCTCAGGCTCTGCAAGTCAGGATATGCAGGGTTACCGGTGAGCTAGTGTCCTGGAACAGTGATTCGCGCAATAAGTCATTAGCCATGAATCGCCACGGTGCGCTGGGCGAACCTCGCAATACTTGCCAGGATGTCATCGGCGGATTTGGTCCAGACATACGGCGTCGGCGCCTCGTTGTGCGCGTCGAGGAACGCTTGAATAGCACGCTCGAGTTCGGCCACGCTCCGGTGCGCGCCGCGGCGAAGTTGTTTCGTGGTCAACGCCGCGAACCATCGCCCCGGACATACGACATGCTGTTGCTCAGCTCGTAGATCTGGTTCACCCATCCTCGCGGGCCGGACACGACCTGGCCC
>WHTT01000342.1 GCA_009377605.1 Luteitalea sp. | reverse complement strand
GACATAGCGGATGGCCACGTCCGCCAGGTCGCGCGCCCGCCACTGCTCAAAGTCCGTCTTCAGCCGGCCGACCAATCGCGAGACCGCGTCCTTCGACAGCGGCCCGCCCTGCAGCAGCGGCGCCAGCGCCCCGCGGATCCGCCGGGAATTCGCGCCGCTCAGATAGACGCCCAGAATCGCTTCATCGACCCGCACCGTGCGCCGCTGATACCGCGGGATCACCTGACTCCGCCACTCCGCGCGCCTTCCCGTGGCGTCCACCACCCGGGCGCGCGGTATCTGAATCGCCGTCGGCCCGACGCCGGTGGTCAGGGTCCGCTCCCGGGTACCGTGCCGATACCCGCGGCGCACGCCGTCGACGCGCGCCGACCGCGCCGCACCCAGCGCCTCGGTCAGCTCTTCCTCCACCACCGCTTCGATCGTCTCCCGCACCCGTTGCCGAATCATCGCCTCCAACAGCTCGGGGCCCGTGTTCTCTTTCGCTGCCTGGTGCTTCCTGCTATCGTTCGTCATGCGTCATCCTCCGGCACCCGCCTGCCAGCGGGC
>WHTT01000341.1:277-555 GCA_009377605.1 Luteitalea sp. | reverse complement strand
CGGCACGTCGAGGTGCAGATTATCGCCGACAGCGTGGGCACTGTCCTCCACGTCGGTGACCGCGACTGCTCGGTCCAGCGACGTCATCAGAAGTTGCTCGAGGAGGCGCCCGCTCCCGGCCTGCCCGCACATGTCCAGGACGGCGTGCGCAACGCCGCTGTGCAGTTGTGCAAAGCAGCCGGCTACCGCAGCGCCGGGACCGTCGAGTTCCTCGTCTCCGGCGAGCAGCTGTGGTTCAGCGAATTCAACACCCGGCTCGACCTCGGTCACGCCGTCAC
>WHTT01000341.1:0-267 GCA_009377605.1 Luteitalea sp. | reverse complement strand
ATCCAGGTCGAGCACGGTGTCAGCGAGATGATCTCTGGGGTCGACCTGGTCGGTCTCCAACTCATCGTGGCTTCCGGCGATCCGCTCGGGCTGACCCAAGACGACATCGGGCTGTCCGGACATGCGATCGAATGCCGCATCAATGCCGAGGACCCGCTCGACGGCTTCCGCCCGTCGCCGGGCCGGTTGACGATGTGGCAGCCACCCGACGCCGATGAGGACATCCGCGTCGACTCGCACTGCTATCCGGGCTATCTGATCCCGCCG
>WHTT01000340.1 GCA_009377605.1 Luteitalea sp. | reverse complement strand
GGTTCGAGGGCTGACCTGCGCCTCTGCCCCGGGCAGCGCGATAATGAGCGGCACCTGCGCGCCGATCTCATAGAGAGAATACGCCTTCGACCACTTCCCCTTCTCGCCGAGATGGTAGCCATGGTCGCCGAAGAAAACGACAATCGTCTTCTCACTCACGCCGAGACGCGCGAGCGCCTCCAGCACGCGGCCGACCTGGGCATCCATGAAACTGATCGAGGCGTAATACGCGCGAATCATCTCGCGCGCCTCCTCTGGTGAGGCGTCGCGCCCGATGAAGAGATCCGCATTTCGCCTTCTGATGGCCGGCTCGGGATGGCCGGGCGGGGACGCGGGCCTGGGAGCGAAATCGCGCGGCAGCTCGATATCCTCCAGGTCGTACAGCTCAAAGAATCGTCGTGGCGCCGTCGGCGGGCTGTGCGGCTCGGAGAACCCTACGGCCAGGAAGAACGGCCTCTCGCCGTCCTTGTACTCCTCCAGATAGCGAATCGCCTGCGTAGCCACGCGGTAATCTCCGTTGTCCTCGCCGTCGCCTTCGAGCACGACAAAGCGATCGG
>WHTT01000339.1 GCA_009377605.1 Luteitalea sp. | reverse complement strand
TAGCAGCAGGCCCACTCGCCTTCTTCGTCGGTGTAGACGGGCTCTGCGGCGGCAAGCCCCGCCAACAGCCCCTCGGTGTAGGTGTGTCCCATCGTCTGCCCCTTGTCATCAGAACCAACGTGCCGTACAACGTACGATAGACGCAGAGAGCGACGATGGCAAGGGGGAAACTGACATGGACGCGACCGAAGCTCGATACCGCCGCATGGCCAGACTGCAAGGACTCACGCTGCGCAAATCGAAAAGGGTGGACCCCAACGCACTCGACTACGGGGCGTGGTGGGTGCTGACCGCCGACCGCTCACAAGTCGTCTACGGCGGCACCCACGGCGTCACGTTCGAGGACGTCCTCGACTGGTTGGCCTCACCCCGCGACCAACGCGACTACGACAGCGTGTAGTCGACAGGTGGACCGGGTTTCACCCGTCGGATACGCTCACGGTGCAATTCGGGGGCACGTCGCCCCTCACCATGGCAAAAAGAAGAGCCCCCCGGCTTGGCGACCGGGGGGCATCTAAGACGTGCTCACCTGACCATCGCTAAAGGGAAAGGCTCGACGTG
>WHTT01000338.1 GCA_009377605.1 Luteitalea sp. | reverse complement strand
CAGCTCGCCGCTGCGCTCGACGTGGTCGTCCAGCTGGCCCGTGATCGGGGCACCGGCCGCCGGCGGCTGGCCGAGGTCTGTGTGCTGATCCGCGGTCACGACGACCTGGTGCGTGCGGAGGCCGCGGCGACGTTCTCGCCCACCGGCGACCTGGTGGAGGGTCCCGCCACGGCGACGCTTCGCGCGTTGCTCGGGCAGCGAGGGGAGTCCTGGTGACCGCCGCGGCTGCGGCCGTCGTCTTGGCCGGAGCGGTGGGCTGGTTGTTCGCCGGCCCCGGGCGGTCGCGGCAGCGGCTGGCCCGGGTGCTCGGAGTTCCGCGAGGCGCGCCTCGCGGTGCGCTGTCTGATGTGGTGGGCGAGCTGGCTGCAAGTGTCCGGCGCCGGGTCCGTCGGGCGCATACGGAGGACGCGGCCCGGCGGGCGATCATCGAGCTCTGCACCGGGTTGGCCGGCGAGTTGCGCGCCGGGCGTGGCCCGGCCGAGGCGCTGCGGCTGGCGGTGGCCGCGCTCGCCCGCGCTGATCACGACGTGTTCGCCGGTCTGGTCACCGTGGCGGAGCGAG
>WHTT01000337.1 GCA_009377605.1 Luteitalea sp. | reverse complement strand
GACCCCGCCCCCCGGAGGTCACAATGCACACCGCCCTCGAACCCCACCTCCGCCCCACGGAGCTGGCGAAGAAGACCCGGTTCCCCCGGACCTACTGGGTCCGCCTCGCTCGCGAAGGCAAGATCCGTCACCTCCGCCTCGGCGACGGCCACAACTCCCCGATCGTCATCCCCGAGTCGGCCGCCGTCGAGCACCTCGCGGAGCGCGACGGTGACGCGCGTCTCGCCATGGCGCGCGGCGAGCTGCAGGATGCGCAGATACTCCACGTCGGCGCGCTCGCCATGCGTCGTCTGCAACGCATCAAACGTCCGCCGGAACGTCACCGAGGGGAACAGATCCTCGCGATAGCGATAGCGCTCGAAGGCCCCGGGCTTGCGGATCAACCAGCCGATCACATGACGGTAGTCCACCCGATGCTCGTCCTCGCCCCGCAAGCGCCGCATGGTCTGCACCAGCTGCCCGCGATAGCGCACCTCGACGACATCCGCATGCACCCGTGCCTCGACGGTGTGGCCCATCAGCCGCGCTGGGACCGAATACGTACGGTGCGCCACTCGAATCG
>WHTT01000336.1 GCA_009377605.1 Luteitalea sp. | reverse complement strand
AAGGCCGCCAGGGTTGTGCAGGCGATCGAAGAGTGGGCCGTCGAGTACACGAGGTCCCGTTCCGGCTCCACGCCGTGCGGCCCTGTCGTTCCGCAGGCTCAGGTTGGCGCGGTCCGCGGCGGGATCCCGTGGCGCCCGAATCGGTCGGCTCCCTACTGCGCGCTCTATGTCGACGTCCGCACGAGGCCGGAAGACAACGTGGATGCGATAATCAACTCGTTGCGCGGCGCGGTCGATGCGGCAGGCGTCGGCGCCGAGGTCGAGCTGGTGATGTCGAAGTCAGGTGCCGTTGGGGCAGGCGTCGAGCCCCTGGTGGCATCCGTTCGCCAGGCGCACGAGCTGGTTCGGGGGGAAGTGCCTCCCGCGGCCGCGGAACAGGCGGTCGTCTCGATGTGGCGCGACACCAACGTCTTCAACAGGGCGGGCATTCCGGCCATCGACTTCGGTCCTGGTCGCGGCAACGCCGATGTGCAGGGGCGCGGTTACCTCGACGTCGGCAGCCTCGTGGACGCCGCCAAGATGTACGCCCTCGTAGCACTGAAGGTGTCCGGCAGCATCACCG
>WHTT01000335.1 GCA_009377605.1 Luteitalea sp. | reverse complement strand
TGAAGCTCCTGGCGGGCCAGGTGCGGTCGCGACTCGAGCCGGCGTTCGTAGAACGCCTCCGAGGTGAACCGCGTGATCCGCGGATGGAGCCGCCACGTGTGCTCCAGGAACAGGCCGAGATCGTCCGGCATGGCATCGTGCTCACCGAGGAGGTGGGAGAGCGCGGAGCGGTCCGCTCCGGGCGGATGCGTGCCCTGGAGTGGCTGATCGAGCTGTTGAGGATCGCCGAGCAGCACGATCGATCGGGTCGCCCCGGACATGGCGAGCACGTTGGCGAGTGACATCTGCCCCGCCTCGTCGACGAACAGGACATCGACCAGATCAGCGCTGCGTTCCGGGGACCACATCCACGCCGTACCGGCCGCGAGGTTGAAACTTCCGTCGGCCAATCCATCCTGCACCTCCGCGTTCTTCATGGCCAGGGTCACGCGCTCGTCGGCGACGCCCTCGACGCCCTCGCTCACCTTCTGCACGGCGCGCACATCAGCACCGTCCGCGGCGGCCAGGATCGCGGTGAGGAAGTTCATGATCACCCGGTGGCTGTTGGCCGTGATGCCGACGCG
>WHTT01000334.1 GCA_009377605.1 Luteitalea sp. | reverse complement strand
ATTGGCGCGAAGGTCTGCTACATCTACGTCCGTGGCGAGTTCTATCATCTCCAGCACGTGCTGGAGACCGAGCTGAGACGTGCGTACGAGGCGGGCTTCGTGGGCGCGAACATCCTTGACAGCGGCGAGCAGATCGACATCTATATCCATCGTGGAGCGGGTGCCTACGAGGCCGGAGAGGAAACCGCGCTCATCGAGTCGCTCGAGGGGAAGCGCGCGCAGCCGCGCCTGAAGCCCCCGTTTCCGGCTGTCGTCGGCCTCTACGGCTGTCCGACCGTCGTCAACAATGTCGAGACGATCTGCAACGTGCCGCTCATTCTCGACCGTGGCTGGGAGTGGTACGCGGTCATCGGCCCGGACAAGAACACCGGTCCCAAGCTCTATTGCGTCAGCGGGCACGTCAACCGTCCGGGCGTGTACGAGACGGACATGAGCGTCACGCTGAGGCAGCTCATTTACGACTACGCCGGTGGAATTCCGGGCGATCGCAGGCTCAAGGCGGTCATTCCCGGCGGCTCGTCGACCAACGTGCTGCCCGCGGACAAGATCGACGTGCAGGCGAGCTT
>WHTT01000333.1 GCA_009377605.1 Luteitalea sp. | reverse complement strand
AGGCAAACAGACGCTGCTCGTGTACGCGCGTTACGATCTCACCTTTCCGGTCGACCTCTCGAAGAAGCTCGTCGACGAGTTCGCGCGGCGCAACATCCCCACGGAGGTCGCCGTGCTGCCCTGCGGGCACTACACGACGGGCGAATCTCCGTTCAAGTTCCTCGACGCGTACTATCTGATTCGCTTCCTGCGGCGGGCGCTCTGAACACGAAGACCACGCCCCTCGACTCCGCTCGGGGCGCCCTGAGCGATGGTCGAAGGGCGAAGGAACACGAAGATCGCGAAGGGCGGCCCCCACGTGCAAGATTGAATGGCTTTCGTGATCTTCGTGATCTTCGTGTTTCTTCGTGATCTTCGTGCTTCCTTACAGGTACTTCAGCAGGCCCACGAGCGCTTGATACAGCGCTCCGGCGAGCGAGCGTACGAGCGGCGACACCTCACCCGTGTCCACGGACTCAGCGACGGTCACTGGGTCGGTCAGGAGCAGCCAGATGGTCGCGCCTGCGACGATGATCGCGAGGATGCCGACGATGCCTACAAGACCGAAGCTGAGGCTGCCGAGCATGG
>WHTT01000332.1:246-569 GCA_009377605.1 Luteitalea sp. | reverse complement strand
GCGTTTGCAGCAGTAAGACGGGTGGCTGACGCCGCCGGATCAGCCCGGTGATCGGTCTGCGCACGTAGCGCCGCTTGAAGGAGCAGGTACCACCCATGTTTGACGACGTCGGAGGTCGTCTCCAAAATGTCTCCAAGACCACGGTCGAATGGCGGGGACTCGCGGGGAGGCCAGAGGAGAAGCAGGAGCCGGCGAAGTGGTTGAGGAATCAGAGCTTAGATCAGAAGCCGCGCGCCATCACCAATTTAAGGCTATGGGTTGAATCGGGTTCGATTCCCGTAGCCCGCTCCAGCTAACGGCTCTCTAGAAATGAGCGGTCATCC
>WHTT01000332.1:0-236 GCA_009377605.1 Luteitalea sp. | reverse complement strand
TACCAACGCACGCGAGCCACTCGGAGATCAGCGCGCGGTTCCTCAGTCGGGTGTTCCTCGAGATAGGCTGTCAACACGTCATGAATCGCGCGCTCCGCATCACTGTGCCTATCCGCCGCCGCATAGACAGGAAGCCCTGGCACGTAGGCACTAATCGCCCCGTTGTCCTCCGTCTCGAACACGATGGGAAAGTATGCCGTCATCGTACGCCTGCCTCTCTGAGAATCCGTTCACCG
>WHTT01000331.1 GCA_009377605.1 Luteitalea sp. | reverse complement strand
GATGCTGGCCGTCGCGCTATTGGCGAGCTACATCCCGGCCCGACGCGCATCGGCCGTGGATCCGATGCAATCGCTGCGTACCGAGTAGCCGCGATTTTGACGCCGCCAGATCCCGTTGCGGGAACGGTCAACGATCCGATGTCGAAACCTGTGGGCGCGCCGGGACGATAAGAACTTTTAGCGCGGTTTTCGCGGGCGTGGTCCGGAATGGCGTGGTCAACGGAGTGCCTGGTATCGGACACAGTGGCGCGCCACGGGACGATAGGAACGGTTGGAGCGATTTTGCGCCTGCTATCTGGTGTTGCGCTTCCTTGTCGAAGATGTCGGCAAAGACCTGGACCTGGTGCTCGACGCTATCCTGCGATCACTGACTCGCAGGCATTCGCTGACAGCGGCTAGCAGGATCATGATCTTGCCGCCGCGTCCACCGGATGAACGGGAAGGTAGTCACATTCGTAGTGTGTAAGGCTCGTGCTTGCACCTCACACCAGGCTGTTCTGCCATTTGGCTGGAGAAGGGAGATCACTCATGGATCGTCAGGAGCTCCTCATCGGGATCAGGCAGCGTTT
>WHTT01000330.1 GCA_009377605.1 Luteitalea sp. | reverse complement strand
CTCGAGGATCGGCACGGCAGGCGCAGGAACTTCCCTTGGGGGCACGGTTACCTGATCGACGGTGCACACGTCGCCGTCACGCGGCCGGCCGCCGCACCAGCCGAGCCACACCCGGTGCGGTCCGCGTCCGGATCGATCGCGATGCGCGACCACACCGCGCGTACCGCTAGGGATGCGCTGATCAAAGAGCCGCTCAGGTCATGGGCGGGTCGGGGGCCTTCGCTGAGGGTCGTCGAGTGGCCACGCGTGTCCTCCCTTGACCCGCTCCCCGGGCCCGGTCCGGGCCTCCTGGGGCCGGTTTCGGGCAGGCTGCCGCTACGCCGTCACCCCATCAGGGCGACGGCACGGGCCCGCATCAGCCAGTTCGCCGAAGCGAACAAGACGCTGAGGTGTTTGAGGTTCTTCGCGATCCCGCGGTAGCGGGTCTTGGTGAAGCCGAAGTCACGCTTGACGATGAGGAACGGATGCTCGACCTTCGCGCGCACCGCTGCCTGGCGTGACTGTGCCGCCCGGTCCGGTTCAGCCATGGTCTTCAACACGCCCTTGCGGGCCGCGATCCGCCACTCGAT
>WHTT01000329.1 GCA_009377605.1 Luteitalea sp. | reverse complement strand
AGACGCTGGCCGAGATCGCCGCCGAGGCCGGCATCCCCGAGGCGCAGATCGCCTCTGGCATCCGCAAGCGGCTGGCCGATCTGAAGAGCCTGCAGGCCGAGAACAAGCAGCTCCAGCAGCGCGTGGAGCAGGCGACCGTGCTGGACCTCGTCGCCAAGGCCGACGGTAAGGTCCTGGTGCGCCAGATCGATCGGGCGGACCCGCACATGCTGCGCCGCCTGGCGATGCAGGTGTGCAAGCAGGCCGGGCTGGACGCCGTGGTGCTGGCGACGGTGACCGGGGCCAGCAAGGCGGCGCTCGCCGCCGCCGTCGGCCAGCACTCGGGCCTCGACGCGAGCCAGCTCCTCCAGCCGGCGGCCAAGCTGTGGCGATCTCCTCGGCGATCCGCCGGAGATCCAGAACGCCGTCCACCCCCACGCCGTGGTGGATGTTGTACGTCGCGACGGACAAGGGGCGGTCGGGTGCCCGGGGGGCGGCCGCGGCCGGCATGGCGAACGATGCCCACCCGACGGCGATGACCAGGAGCAATGACAGGCGGTGTTGCAGCATGGGAGATCTCCTCTCGTTTCG
>WHTT01000328.1 GCA_009377605.1 Luteitalea sp. | reverse complement strand
GTTCCCGCACCGCCCTGTCGTAGCCGCCGAGCCTGCGCAGCAGGGCGAGCAGGCACGCGGTGGCATGGTCGGCGACGGTGTCGGCACCGTAGTCGGGGACGTTCGCCACCTGCACACCCAGCTCGCGCGCGGCCACGACGTCGACATTGTCGTAGCCGACGCCGTAGCGGATGACCGACGCGTGCCGAGCCAAGACGCCGAGCACTGACCTGGTCACCGGAGCGAGGTTGACCAGCGCGACGTGCGCACCGCACAGCGCCTCGAGCGTCTCCGCCTCGGACGCGCAGGACCACTCGGCGAACTCGGCACGAAAGCGTTCGGCGACCTCTCGCTCCCACCGCACGTCGGGGAACGCGTGGTCGGATACCACCACCCTGGCCGTCACGACGCGCTCTCAATACCGCCGGTCAGCACTCCGCGCGCGGCCAGGTTGATCATCAGGGCGCGGACGCCGAAGGTCCACGGCGTGGTGTCCTCGGTGTGGCCGACCACGTTGACCAACGTGCCGAGCAGCGGGGACGAGATGCGCACCACGTCGCCGAGCTTGTGCGTGAAGCCCTCGCCGGGGAC
>WHTT01000327.1 GCA_009377605.1 Luteitalea sp. | reverse complement strand
ATGGTCATGCCAGAGATTCACACTCTCGGCCGGATCTGCCTCGAGGTCGTAGAGCTGGCCCGGCGGACGGTCCGGGTCGTCGGGATCGTTCGGGCCGGACGCGTCGAGGTTCGACTCGCTGCTTTCGGAATCGACCGCCGTCGCCAGCGGGTCCGCCTCCGGATCGGCAAATCCACCGGATCCCAGCCCCTCGATCAGCTTCCAGCGCCTGTCCTGAATCGCGCGCATGCCCTGGGCCGAGGTCGATACGACCGGTGGACGGATCGGCTCGGCCTCCGGCCAGTCTCCGAGGAACACCGGCGACAGGTTGAAGCCGTCCTCACCCGCGTTCTTTGGCAGCTCGTCTCCCACGATCGTCGCAAGCGTCGCCAGCATGTCCGTAAACGAAATTGTCTGTCCCGTGATGGAGCCGGGAGCGACCTTGCCCGGCCACCGAACGATGAACGGCATACGATGACCGCCTTCGTACGCATCGGCTTTCATGCCGCGTAGCGCGCCGGAGGAGTCATGACCGAAGCGCGTGGTGTCGTGATCGTACCAGACCGGCCCGTTGTCGCTCGTAAAGATGACGAGCG
>WHTT01000326.1:266-576 GCA_009377605.1 Luteitalea sp. | reverse complement strand
GTGACGATGCTCCCGTCCGCGCCCTGAACTGACGCTGACGCAACGGCGCGTCCGTGCCACGCCTCACTCCTCCCTGAGCGCTTGCATCGGATCAACACGTGCGGGACGATAGACGATATTAGACGGGTTTTTGCCGTGGGCCGTGGCCTTCAAGCCGAGCACGACTACGTCTCGAAGATCACGCTTGCGGAACGGGTCGGACATCTGAATCATCATTGAGCGGATCTGAATAGGGAGAGGAATCAAACCATCCGCCAACCAGGACCAACTGACCATGAGCGAGGTGGCCGAACGTCTCGGCTACGAATCA
>WHTT01000326.1:0-256 GCA_009377605.1 Luteitalea sp. | reverse complement strand
GAGTCAGAAGCCTCGTTCAGCCGTGCATTCAAACGCATCGTGGGCGTACCACCGAGTACGCTGCGCCGGCGTGGTATTTGGTGAACATGCCTTCTTTGGTGAGGCGCACCCTCCTGTCATCTACCAGCGTCAAAGACTCGGGAAGGGGCCGCATATGAACATCGTCGTCATCGGTGCGTCTGGTTACGTTGGTGCTCCCCTCCTGCGGGAAGCGCTGGACCGCGGACACGCCGTCACGACGGTCGTGCGATATCCG
>WHTT01000325.1 GCA_009377605.1 Luteitalea sp. | reverse complement strand
CGACATGTCACGACCTCGTGGTGACCGTCGCGATGCTGAGCCTCGCGGGGTACGACCTCGACCTCAACGTGGTCGCCGCTCTTCTCACTGTCGCGGGCTACTCGGTCAACGACACGATCGTCATCTTCGACCGCGTCCGCGAACGCCTGCGGGGGATGGGCTCCGTGGCGATGGACGCAGCCATCAACGCGGCCATCACCGACACGCTCGGCCGAACGATCATCACGTCAGGGACGACGGTCGTCGCGGTGCTGGCGCTGTACCTGTTCGGTGGCACGGCCCTTGGTGGTTTCGCGTTCACCGTTCTCGCCGGCATCCTCGTCGGCACGTGGTCGAGCGTGTTCGTCGCGGCACCGGTGGCGGCGGTGGCGGGGCGACACGCGGTCGCAGAAGGCAAGAAGAACCGGGTGGAATCGCCGTAACTGGCTAGCGGCGGGCGCGCATTTCCACCATGCCACGTGCTCGATCGTCTACCGCGCATTGAGCCGAACGGTCCCGGCCGTTCCGTCGACCTCGACGACGTCGCCATCGCGCAACCGCTCCACGACACGATCGATACCGACCACGCACGGCTTGCC
>WHTT01000324.1 GCA_009377605.1 Luteitalea sp. | reverse complement strand
TGAATCAGCGTGAAGAGATCTGCGTCTGGGAACAGCTCGCACAGCCCCTCGAGCACCCGCTCGCCGCCGCGCATGCCGGTCAGCCAATCGTGAACGAGGGCGACGCGCATCAACGTGCCCCACCGGCAGCGTACGGAGGGCACCGCTTTAGCGGTGCCAAGATCGGAAGGTCACGAAAACCGTACGGAGGGCACCGCTTCAGCGGTGCCAGAACGCGGGCACACGTCTCGGCACCCCTAAAGCCACCCCAGCGCGGCTGCCGCGCTGGGGACCCCGGCAAGGGGTGCCCTCCATGTGGCGTGGTTGTCTTCGTGGTCTTCGTGGTCTTCGTGTTTGTGAACACTACCTCACGCACGCAAGACCTCCATGTAGATCTGGTGCACTTTCGCGACCGACTGCGCCCACGAGAACATGCGGGCGCGGGCGAAGCCCTTCTCGATGAGGACTGCGCGGAGCGCCTCGTCGGTGACGGCACGGCGGATGGCTTCGGCGATGGCGTCCGGGTCGTGCGGGTCGACGAGCAGCGCGGCATCGCCAGCCACCTCGGGCAGCGACGAGACGTTCGACGTGACCACGGGG
>WHTT01000323.1 GCA_009377605.1 Luteitalea sp. | reverse complement strand
CGACCCCCTGCGCCCAAGGCAGGTGCGCTACCAGGCTGCGCTACGCCCCGACAACCACGACCCTTGATTTTACACCGGTTTCCAGCAACTCGCTCGTTCGCGGCCTTCGCTTTCCTGACGAAAACTGTCCCAAAACTCCGGTTCGTCATCCAGCCTGCTCCGGCAGGGCGATGCAAAAGTCTTCAAGAAGTACTCGCAGATGAAGTTTCAGATGAAGCGCGAGGCACTGCAGAAGCTGAACCGCACTGCCAACGAGTCTGCCGGGGTTCTGGGACAGCTGCGTCACCCACTCGTCGGCGACACCGCCCGCGCTCAAGCGAGTCGCGTAGGTCGAGCGCAGATCGTAGATGCGAAAGTACGGCACCTTCGCCCGCCGAAGCGTCGCTCGCCACGCCGTCTTAAACGTGGTCTGGTGTCCCACGCAGTTCTCGCGCGGAAACAGATATTCGCTGTTCCCGGCAAGCTGCATCTGGCCCCGAATCGCCTCGACGGCCAGATCTGTCAGCGGCGCCTCCGCGACGCCGTTCGGCGTCTTGGAATCGGGAATCCAGACGACTTTGTTCTCCAGATCCACCTGGTC
>WHTT01000322.1:296-581 GCA_009377605.1 Luteitalea sp. | reverse complement strand
GTCTCGTCGGCGAGGCGGCTAAGGATCGAACGTGCTTGCTGTTTGCCGAACGGATCTCCGAACCCGTTGTTCCCGTTGAAGGCGAGTCGGTCCACAGCTTTCTTGATGGGCTCCGCCAAAGGTGGCGTCGTCTCATCGGACAAGAGATTGCGGGCTTCGAACCATGCTGCCCACCCGGACAGTGGGAACAAGCTTCCTTCTACGACCGCAAGTGAGGAGTTTCGCCACCGGGCCAAGGGACGCGGTCGCGCCGTCGTCAACGGACGCCGCAGGCGACCCGAGCAT
>WHTT01000322.1:0-252 GCA_009377605.1 Luteitalea sp. | reverse complement strand
GTTGCCGTTGACGTAAGGCGTAGCGGCCCTAAACCACCCGACGAGGGTCGACCGCACATCGTCCGGCAGCCGAGTAGCCCGCGCCGGTGGGGCGGGCTACTCCGCTGACAAGTGACGCCCACCGCCCTCTCGGCGCTACTTCGCGAGGAACTCGAGAGCCTTCTCGACGAACTGCTCGTGGAACTGGAGGATTCCGCCGTGGCCGGCGTCCGGGTAGATGACCAACTCGTTGTTCGGCAGACGTCGGGCCAT
>WHTT01000321.1 GCA_009377605.1 Luteitalea sp. | reverse complement strand
CCGGTGCCCTCCTGCTGCGGGTCGCGCATGCGGACGACGTGGGTGACGATGCCGCCGACGAACCCGGCCACCGCCAACACGATCGCCCATCCGGGCATCCGCCAATCGAGGATGAAACCGGCGGTCGGGTAGGCGATCGCGGCGAGCATCACCAGCCAGGCGAGCTTGGTCCAGAGGTCTCCCTTGGGCAGCGGCGGCGGCTCGGGCGGGACGAAGTGGTCGTCGTCGAGATCCGCCGGCTGCTCGTCGTCGTCCAGCGAGACGATCGACACCTTTGCCCGTTTCCTGCCGGACGGGGAGTCGGTCGCCTCGTCGGTGCTGTCGCCGTCGTCGTCGAGGAGGTCGTCGTCGGCGGTCTCGGTCTCCCAGTAGGTGGAGGTCGTGTCCACGAACACGATGTCCAGATCCAAGTTGAGCAGATGCGCCACCGAGGAGAAGGTCTCCGAGGCGATCTCGTCGAGCGCATCCAGCAGGAAGTCCATCGCCGCATACGCGGCGTCGGCGTCAAACCCCGCACAGCCCTCCACCGCGACCCGCTGGGCGACCCACCGGGTGGCCTCCAGCTTGCTCGCCGGTTCCAG
>WHTT01000320.1 GCA_009377605.1 Luteitalea sp. | reverse complement strand
AGGAACTCCGGCCGGGGACCGAGGTTCTCGGTCTTGAAGCGCCAGGCGACCTCGAGCTCGTTGAAGTTGCCGGCGTTGATTCGATCGAGCGGCGAGTAGCGCGTGCTGCGAAGATCGGCGCCGTAGGTGGGCCATTCGCCGATGGCCGTCCCGCCGCCGTTCTGACCGCTCAGGGGAACACCGAGCAGGCCCCCGCAGAGGATGACGAGCAAACAGAGTTCGATATGCGAACGATTGTTCGGCCCCATGGCGACGGCAGTGTAGCGCGCTTCGTGCCCTTCGTGATGATCTTCGATGTTCTTCGCGTAACACGGGAACACGGGAACACGAAGATCACGCCCCTCGACTCCGCTCGGGGCGCCCTGAGCGAAAGTCGAAGGGCGAAGGAGCACGAAGATCACGAAACCCGAAATTGGCTTTAGATAATCCTGTCTTCGTGGTCTTCGTGTCTCTTCGTGATCTTCGTGTTTGCATTTTCACCCCGGTGGCATAATGCGCCCATGAAGACCACGCTACCTGCCGGTGTGACGATCGTTCTGATGTCCGCTGCCGTCGGCGCGCAGGGGCTTCAGTACCCGACGAC
>WHTT01000319.1 GCA_009377605.1 Luteitalea sp. | reverse complement strand
ATCACAAGCGCGGACCTTGGTATTCTCGCCGGCCCGGCGTTCACCGTCCGCACCCGTCCCGGGGACAACCTTGCCATCTATAAGGCCATTGAACTAGCCCGTGACGGCGAGATCCTCGTCGTCGACGCCGGCGCCGTCACCAACCGTGCGGTCGTCGGCGAGATCGTCTACCGCCACGCGGTCGCTCAGGGGGTCGGCGGTCTCGTGATCGATGGGGTCATCCGCGACGGCGAGGACATCGCCGCCGGCAGCGTCCCCGTCTTCGCGCGGGGGTTCACCCATGTCGGCCCGTACCGGACCGGGCCCGGCGAGCTGCGAGGGCCGGTCTCGGTCGGGGACGCGGTCGTCCGGCAGGGCGATCTCGTCGTCGGCGACGGTGACGGCGTGGCAGTGGTCCCCGCGGACCGCCTCGAGAGGGTGATCAAGGACGGCGAGCGCCAGATCGAGCGCGAGCAGGAGATGCTGCGGCTCGCTGACGAGGGAAAGCTCGACATGAGCTGGCTGGACGACAAGCTCGACATCGAGTGGGTCGACGCTGCCCACGCCTGACGCGACGGGCAGCGGTGACGGCTGCTTTCGGCCGC
>WHTT01000318.1 GCA_009377605.1 Luteitalea sp. | reverse complement strand
TTCACAGCGCGGATGATCCGCCCTCGCGACAGGGCATGTCAACGAATATTCGAGACACAGCTCTCTTCTTCCCCAGCCAATTTGGACGTGCGGAGGGACGGTCACGAGCCCGGCGGCGCAGGAACCCGAGCACCGCGCGCATGAAGACGCCGACCACCGCCCGGCAGAGCACGTGATCCCAGGCGAGTAGATACCGAATCCGGTGCGGCAGGGTCAGCACCCATTGGCGCACGGGGACGAGGGGAAACACGTGGTCCACCAGGTGCGCCGCGCGTGCGGCCATCCGCCGCCCGCCGCAACTCGGACACACCGCCCGACCTTTGCACAAAAAGGGGACCAGACGATCCAGGCCACACCCGTCGCAGTGAAAGCGCGCGAAGCCGCCCGCGAGGAATCCACAACGCAGAAAGCCCTCGAACTCCTCCTCGATGAACCGGGGCAGGCCCTCTCCGTTGCAGAGACCCCCGGCCTGGGCGCGAAAGGTCTCGAAATGATCGCGCACGACCTGGTACAGCACACTCTGATCGGCAGACCGCGGCTCGTACCCCGCAGACGGTCGGACCACGTCGCCGACTGGGGCGAACGCT
>WHTT01000317.1 GCA_009377605.1 Luteitalea sp. | reverse complement strand
GGGAAGATCCGCGGCAACAGGCCCGATGAGGCGAGCGCAGCGACCATGCCGCGGTCGACGTGGCCGGATGTTCCCTGCGCCCTTGCCGGCACCACCTGCTCGCGCGCCGTCCTGCGCACTTCGGCGACGGTCTGCTCGTGCTCGTCGACCGCCTGGTTCCTGGTCACGAGCGTGCCCTGTGCTCGTGGTTCGCCGGGGCACGAGGCGGCCCCGTCGGCTCGCCGATGGTGTCCAACACACCGCTGACCGCCAGGTAGTTGATGTCGTGACCGGCGGTGTGCGCATAGGGGCCGTACTGGTCCCAGCCCGTCATGCGAACGTACACCAGGCCGGGGTTCAGCGCGTGGCAGTCCGCAGGCCCGAGGCCGAGGCGTTCCATGACACCCGGCCTGAACCCCTCGTAGAGGGCGTCGGCCGCACCGATCAGCTCGCGCGCACGGGCGTGGCCCTGCGGGTCCTTGAGGTCGATCTCGTGAAAGTTCCGCCAGCGGAGCAACCCGTTGTCCCGGGGCAGCGCAGGAGCCGGCCCGGGGCGCTCGATGCGGTGCACGGTGGCGCCCATGCCGGCGAGCATCATGCCGGCGAATG
>WHTT01000316.1 GCA_009377605.1 Luteitalea sp. | reverse complement strand
ACCACGGTCGATTCCACGCCGACCCGGCAGCGTCCAGCGTCGAGCACCAGGTCCACCCGCCCGCCGAGGTCGTCGACGACGTGAGCCGCGGTGGTGGGGCTGGGACGGCCGGAACGGTTGGCGCTTGGCGCGGCCAGCGGAAGATCGGCCGCCTTCAGGACGGCGAGCGCCACCGGGTGGGCGGGCATGCGTACCGCAACGGTCGTCAGCCCGCCCCGGGTCACGCTCGGCAGGTCCTCGGCAGCCTCGACGACCAGGCTGAGCGGGCCAGGCCACCAGCGTGTGGCCAGTTCGTCGGCCAGCGGCGGGACCCGCCGGGCCACCCGGTGGAGGCCTTCGAGTCCATGCACATGGACGATCAGGGGATTATCCGCCGGGCGCTGCTTGGCCTCGAAGATTCGCCGGACGGCCGCCTCGGCCCAGGCATCGCCCGCCAGTCCGTAGACCGTCTCGGTGGGCAGACCGACGATCCCACCATCGCGCAGGATGGCGGCGGCACGCTCCACGGCGGGAGCGGCCGGGCGCTCGGGATCGACCCGTATGACTGGCGTTGCGTGTTCGACCATCACGCTTGAGAACTCTACGGTCTG
>WHTT01000315.1 GCA_009377605.1 Luteitalea sp. | reverse complement strand
GGTGTCGGTCGAAAGTATCGAGGCCGAAGCGACTGCGGCCCTGCTCAACGGGCGGGAGGAGGCGAGCGGGAGCGGCGAAGGTAGGTATGCCGGCGGTCGCCATTTCGATCCAGAGGCGCGAGTGATTCTTGCGCCGCTGATCGCGGCTCGCGGGCCGCTCGCGTCACAGGAGTCGAGGATCGCGGTGTGGCTCGCTGGTATATCGATGCTCGTGCTCCTGATCGCCTGCGCGAACATCGCGAACCTGATCGCCAGCCGAGCGATCCGGCAACAATCCGAAACGGCCGTCCGCCTCGCTCTCGGTAGCTCACGGGCGCGGGTGATCCTGCCGGTCCTGACCGAAACGCTACTTCTTGCCTTGCTCGGTGGAGCGGTTGCGGTGCTTGTCGCACAACTCGCGGCGCCAACATTGTGGCAGACGCTCCTCCCTGTGGTGGACTGGAACGTGCCGGGTGGTGCTTCGAGGGTCGCCATGCTCGCCCTCGGGCTTGCTGTCTTGAGCGCCATTCTCGCCACGGTACCTGCCCTCCTTCACGCGTCCCGACGGAACCTCCAACTCCGCAACGTGCGCGGCGGGTCGAGTTCCCCTTC
>WHTT01000314.1 GCA_009377605.1 Luteitalea sp. | reverse complement strand
GGTACTGTGCGCTGTCGTCATCAATGGCCTCTTCTTCCGGCGTCAACAGATCGATCAACAACGTGGCCAGGTGTCGGCGCTCGAGCGTACGGGCGACGTACTGGTTTCGTGGGCTATGGCGGCTGCTCCCGCTGCCGTGCGCGAACAGCACGATGCCATGAGCCTCAGGAGGGAGCCCGAGATCTCCCTGTAGCCGCGCCTCCGCGAGAGGTACCTGCACTGGCGTTGTCTTGCGTTTCGCTTCAACGTTGGGAGCCATGATGCAATCTTGGCGGCCCTCACGACACCCCACGCGGGCTGCCCGCGTGGGGACCCCGTCAAGGGCCGCCCTACCTCCATGCAAATGTAGGCCCGACCTTTAGGTCGGGCGCCCACTGTCAGGTACTCGTGCCGGTCGAAACGTGGAGCCGTGCTTCCCGGAGCGTCGCGATCACGTCTTCATCCGACACCTGAGGGAAGTCGCGGTAGTGATACGCGATGGCGAACAGGATCGCTGGCGTCTCGAGGCAGACGACGTCATCGGCTTCACGACGCATGAGCCGCAACGCCTCCGCGGACGCCACGCCGGTGGCGACGATGAGCTTCGCGGGATG
>WHTT01000313.1:329-593 GCA_009377605.1 Luteitalea sp. | reverse complement strand
CAGTACCTCCTGCGCCAGGCGGTCAAGCGGGCCCCGTGGACGTGGAGGTGACAACGCCAGGCGGGTCAGCGACGCTTACCGATGGGTTCGACTACTTTGGCGCAGGGGTCACGCCGCCGAACATCACAGGTGTCTCGCCGGAGAGTGGCGTCGCCGGCACGCCGGTCACGATCGCCGGCGACGGCTTCCTGCCCGGCGTGACCGTGACGATGTGTGGCCAGCAGGAGATCACGCCCGTATCGGCCAGTACGACGCTGATCACCT
>WHTT01000313.1:0-319 GCA_009377605.1 Luteitalea sp. | reverse complement strand
GCCGCAGGATGTCACCGTGGTCAATCCTGATGGCGGGAGCGACACGGCGCCCGGGGCGTTCACGTACGGTGCGGCTGTTCCGCCCACGATCGTCAGCATCACGCCGCCGTCAGGTCCGGTCGACGGTGGCACGCCCGTCACGATCAGCGGCACGAACTTCAATGGCACGTCTGTGACCTTCGGAGGCGAGGAGTCGCCGGAGGTCACGGTGCTGAGCGCGACGACGCTGGTAGCGGTGACGCCGCCCGCGCCGGAGGGATCAACGCCGCCGCTCACGGTGGACGTTGTCGTGATCACCGAGAACGGTTCAGCGACGCTC
>WHTT01000312.1 GCA_009377605.1 Luteitalea sp. | reverse complement strand
TAGAAGCATGATGTTTTCGTGCTCGACTTCATGAACGACGCCCATACTATCCAGGAAGCATTTGCCGACTATTACCGGACGACGATCTTGGCGGAGGAGACCGATCCAGACAAGCTCCACGACCTTAAGGCCGCGCTAGACGGCTACCAGGTTTACACGGCGGCACAGATTGACGACTTGGTGACGCTCTATCTCAACGGTGCGGATCGCGACCGGCTCGACCCGATCCTTGACGCCTGTGTCGCGGTCTATCGCGAGCGCCTCGGTGAAGGCGAACAGGTGGATTTCAAGGGCAAGGCCAAGGCGTTCACGCGCACCTACAGCTTTCTCTCGCAAGTGCTGCCGTACACGAACGCAGACTGGGAAAAGCTTTCGATTTTCCTGACTTTCCTCGTCCCCAAGCTGCCGGCGCCGATCGAAGAGGATCTCTCCAAGAGTATCCTCGAAGCGATCGACATGGACAGCTACCGCATGGAGAAGCAGGCCGCAGTGAAGATCCAGCTTCCCGACACCGACGCAGAGATCGAGCCGGTGCCGACATCCGGCGGTGGACGCAAGCCGGAGCCGGAGCTTGACCACCTCTCTAATATCCT
>WHTT01000311.1:317-596 GCA_009377605.1 Luteitalea sp. | reverse complement strand
AGGCCTTGGAGATGTCATGGACACGCTCATTGAGGCCACGTTTCAGGCCTCGGTGTCGACGCCCTACGACCGACAGATCGCGTGGGCGGTGCAGCGGATCCTGGTTGAGCACTTGATGCGTCTCGCGGCGGAGGCGCCCATGGCGCAGGTGCGTGCGGTTGCCACCGCGCGGCTCCAAGGTTTGGTCCAGCGCGTACCCAGCGAACCGGATGCGGAAGGTGGTCAGGCGGCGTGGGCGTTGCTGTCAGCCGATATCAAACGGTTTCTCGATCGTCCCGT
>WHTT01000311.1:0-307 GCA_009377605.1 Luteitalea sp. | reverse complement strand
AGCCTCTGTGCGGTTGGGAGGAGCTGCCAGCACGTGCATCGCGGTAGCGCAGGCCTTTAGGAGGCCTGCCAGCACGTGGTTGCTCGAGTTTCGGGCCCGCAGTCGGCAGGCCTAAAGGCCTGCGCTACGCGCATTTGCGAGTGACAACGGTTTCACTGCCCAGTACCCAGTGCCTCGTCACCGATCGCGATCAGCTCCTCCTCGGTCCGAAAGTACCAGTAGCCGTCCACCAGCGCTGGCGTGGCGAGCACCCGCGCCTCGAGTGCGTTGACGCGCAGCAGCTCGAACTCCGGTCCCGCCTTCAGCA
>WHTT01000310.1 GCA_009377605.1 Luteitalea sp. | reverse complement strand
GGATTTGCCCCAAGCCTCGTGAAGGGGCTTGGCGTGACCGCGGCGCGCAGTGTGCTGGACACCCGCAGCGCGACCGTCAGCGGCCCCTCGACGTCGCTCGGGGCAGGTGGACGCGCGAGCGTGAAACCCTGCTCGAGGCCGAGCGGACCGTTCACGTACCACTCGGTCAGCGCACCACGTCGATACTCCACGCGGTTCGCTGTCGCGGTGGGCGTGACGGCCTCGACCGGCTCCAACGCTTCGCCATAGCCAACGCCCTCGAGCGTGAAGCCAAGGCGCTCACCCGCGTGCGTCACCGAGACGCTGCCTCGCGCGAAGTCGACAGCCAGACCGTGCGCGGGATTCTCGACCTTGACGCCGCCCGCTGCAGTGGTGGCGTGATACCGGCGGTCGTCCCGGCCAATCCTGTCGGCAATCGTCGCTTGTGCCGCCGCCGGGAGACCGGAGATGGTGACCCTCTCCTCACCCCAAGCGCCTGGCCCGGTACGGTCGTGTCCTCGAACCGCGGTCGCCATGGGGGCACCGACCACACTCTGGGCGGCGTGAGTGACGTGAGGGCCGGCACCCTGAGTGGCCCGCCTTTGATCCGCTCCGTGCG
>WHTT01000309.1:356-599 GCA_009377605.1 Luteitalea sp. | reverse complement strand
CTGGGCGGGGCTGAGCTCCTGCAGCACGACCATGCTGGCGATCCGGACCTGCTCGTCGCGGACCACCTCGTCGAGCGGGTCGTCCTTGGCGTCGACCGGACTGATGATCGGCTCGGGTAGCCACGGGCCGATGTACCGCTCCCTGCGGGCGGCGATCGACCGCAGCCGGTCGATGCACAGGTTGGCCACCACCGTGGTGAGCCATGCGCCGACATCGCGGATTGCCGCGCGCCGCTCGTCGGT
>WHTT01000309.1:0-346 GCA_009377605.1 Luteitalea sp. | reverse complement strand
CCTGGGCGGTGTCCATGCCTGCGACGGTATCCCATCCGGCGTGTCCGCATATTTCGTACGGTGTGTTGACGGATCCCGTACGTGCTGCAGGCAACGGCGTACGAAATGTGTCAACACACCGTACGAAATATGCGGACACGCTGAGGTGGGTTAGGCGCCGGGTCAGGTGCCCTTCACGCCCCGGTGTCGGCGAATCGGCGCCCGGCCCATCGGCTGGCGTGGGGGCGGGTTCTGCGGCGCGGGCGGTATCGGGAGGGTGACCGGCTTCTCCGCGGTGATCAGGATCGGCTGGCCGTGGTGCGACGAGCGCAGCTGCTCACCGGACATCAGCCGGTAGTGCGCCTCG
>WHTT01000308.1 GCA_009377605.1 Luteitalea sp. | reverse complement strand
CACCTCCTCAGTTTACATATCGTCCATTATCTGACGTGGCGCCCCCTTCGGCACGGCGCCCCCTTCGGAACGAGCGATGCCAGCCGCCATGGTCTGAGCGCGATCTGGTCGACAAGGTGGCACGAGCGCGCCGGTACGGCCGTGAGCCGGTTGGTGGGCTGTTGGGAGGCGGGCATGAGTCATCAGATGTCCGAAGCGACCGGCGGCGACCTCGCAACCGCCGCTGCCGAACCCATGCCGGCTTCCGCAGACGCCGTCTCGGAATTTCCCCGCGGCGGCAGAATTCAGACACGCACGTGCGCGGTGACCGCGATCTATCGACTGTCGGAGCAAGGCCGGAAGGCATCTCTCCTTGACGGGGGTGACGGGCGAGCCGTCCAGGAGATCAAGGTCCAGGTCCCGACGAACCGCTTTCATCTCGTGAGCGTGGACGCTGAAGGCCACGCCCAGCTCCGGCTGTTTCCTCGGTACTACCTGAATGAGCAACAGGAGGTCATCCGCGACAGCGAGCCGCCGATCTTCGACACCGTGCCGTCAGTTGACGATCTGCTGAAGGAGGCCGCGCGGAATCATCAGCTCGAAAGGGCGTATCGGGTCGAGCGGG
>WHTT01000307.1 GCA_009377605.1 Luteitalea sp. | reverse complement strand
CTGTCCGACTCGTTCCTCGGCGCGGTGTCGGGCACGGTGTCGCTGGCGGATCGGCCGCTGTACGCGGCACTGCACGAGCTGTGCTACTGCCAGCAGGGCGCCTCCCGGTGGTCCGCGCAGCGGATCAGGGAGGGCCTGCCGGAGTTCGCGGCGTCCCCTGAAGGACCGTTTCGGTTCACCGGCGAGATGATGTACCCGTGGCAGTTCGAGCAGGATCCAGCGCTGCGGCCGCTTCGGGAGACCGCGCAGCTGCTGGCCGCCGAGGACGACTGGCCGCGGCTGTACGACCCAGACGCGCTCGCCGCCAACGAGGTTCCCGCAGCGGCGGCGGTCTACCTGGATGACATGTTCGTGCCCTACGACCTGTCCCGGCGCACCGCCGCGGCCGTGCGCGGGCTGCGGCCGTGGGTGACCAACGCGTACCAGCACGACGGCATCCGGCAGGACGGCGGCGCGATCCTCGACCGGCTGCTCGCGTTGGCGCGCGGCTTGGTGTGAGCCCACGGCCTGCGCTGGCCCGACCGCCCACACCCGTGCTGCCACGCTGCGTGACGGTTCGGGGGCGGTGTCTGCCCTGCTCGCTCGTGCGCGGAAACCCCCGCAC
>WHTT01000306.1 GCA_009377605.1 Luteitalea sp. | reverse complement strand
TGACCCTGGCGCCGATGAACGCGCTGCGGCGAGAGTAGTCCGCAGCGGTCAGCTCGATTTGGTACCGTCGGGCGGCCTCTCGAAGAGGGTCGCTTCCACGGAGACAGCGGCTAGGTCAGTGCGGCGCCAGGCTTCTTCGGAGTGTTCAAGATCCCGGTGAAGCGCGGGCGTGTCTTCACGGACCGAGACCCCTAACACTTGCTGCCTACGGTCATCGCGGCACGTACACGATAGTGGAGCCCACCGTGTCTCGCACGGGACTTAATCGCCTCGAAGACGCGCTGCTGGAACTCCAGCTTATCGCCAGTAATTGACTCCAACACCGCTCGATCTCCGTGAGACCATGACCACGCCCAGAACTGAGGCGCGTCGGTAAACGTGAGTCGACACACGTCCAGTTGAGTCGAGACGTTGGCAAATCCGGACCTGCTGAGGAGCATCTCCACACTCAATGGGTCATGGCGTTCACTTCCGAGGCTGACAGCCGGCTTGGACTCCGCGAGTAATTGCTCTTACCAGTCCCAGGTCATGCCTGGACTCGCCGAGTACGCCAGGCCGATTTTTCCCGCCAGCCGCAACACTCGATAGCACTCGGCGAGGAGCTG
>WHTT01000305.1 GCA_009377605.1 Luteitalea sp. | reverse complement strand
CGGCGCGCGTGACATCCGGCTCGATGTCATACGCGAGAACCAGCCGATCGCCCAACCGGAACTTGATGACGTCCATGTAGAGATCGATGAACGCCAGCTCTTCCGCCAAGCTCCGCACGCCCCTCGGTGCATCCTGCAGGGTCAAGCGAAGCAGGTCCCCCAGCGCGATCACCATGCGCCGAGCCGTGGATGGCTCCTCGCCAATCAGCCCAGCGATCGTGTGCAGGCTGTTGAACAGAAAGTGCGGGTGCAGCTGCGTACGCAAGGCATCCAACCTCGACACGGCAAGCTCTCGCTCCAACTGCAGCGCGCGTGTGCGCTCGGCGCGGAAGTCGTTGAGCACGTGCCACGCCTGCAACCCCATGAGCAGGCCCACCCCGAGCAAGAATTCGCCGACGAAGTTGATGTACCCGTGACCGATGGCGGTGCCGAGCGTCGGCACGGTGTCGCGGTACGGAAAGTACGTCCAGTACACGATCGCCATCTGGACGACGGAGACAATCAGCGACACGATGGCGGCGACGGCCAGGAGCCGTGCTGTCTGTCGCGGCCAGGATCCCTGATTCAGCGGAAATCGCCGCACATAGCGCATGAGCAGCGGCAGCGTC
>WHTT01000304.1 GCA_009377605.1 Luteitalea sp. | reverse complement strand
AGGTGGATCACTTTCCGAGCGGCGGACTGGTCTAGTTTCCGAGCGGCGCCTCCAAGGCCTTCGCAATGGAGCATCTGAGGCCTGAGCAGCGACAAGTGTTCAGCGTCTCGAAGGTGCGCTTCAACTACCAGACCGAGAGCTGGGAGCAGGACCGGTTCAGCAAGTGGAGATCTACCAGCAAGGAGACGAGCGGACCGACGGGTGGGAGCCGACGAACAAAAGCCTGAAAAGACTGTGAAATCGTTGGTTCCGACGCGAGTAGCCTCCCCTCCTCGCGAGACGACTGCGCGAGACGACTGCTTGACGCATTACACGGTATGCGTGTAATCTGTTGGGCGTGTGATTCGGTCATTTCGGGATGACACGACCGCCGATCTGTTCCGCGATCGAAACACGCGCGCGGCGCGTCAGATTCCGCGTGAGATTTGGAGGGTGGTCCAGCGGAAGCTGAAGCTGTTGGACGTTGCTGCCAGGCTCGATGATCTCCGCGCGCCGGCCGGCAATCGGCTGGAGACCCTGAAGGGAGATCAAGCCGGGCGGCACAGCATTCGCGTGAATGATCAGTACCGCGTCACGTTCCGCTGGGAGAATGGCCATGCCTACGAAGTC
>WHTT01000303.1 GCA_009377605.1 Luteitalea sp. | reverse complement strand
GGGATCTAGGGATCTAGGGATCTAGGGATCTAGGGATCTAGGGATCTAGGGATGGATCTAGGGGGGCGGGAGCAGCGGATCGGCTACATTCGACATTTCACGCTCGTACTCCTCACATCCGCTCGACAACCGGGCGGATGATCGACGCGTAGGTCTCCACATCGGTCACTGGCCGGATGACACGCATCGCGGAAAGCCGTAGTCATACGGGCGCGATGCGTCACAGGCAAGCCAGTGCAAGTCGCGGTTCTGTCGCGACCTCCTGCATGAGACTCAAGGAGACCTACCGTGAAGCGGACAACATTCTCACTCCTCGCTGTGATCGGATCGGCTGCGATCTTGGGTGCGATCGCCGATCCAGCTGCTCAGGATGCCGACCTACGGCGCCACTCTATACCGCTCTCCGCTGCGAGGCTCATCATTGAGTACAATGCCTCGGGCCAGGACGTCGGACTTCAGGCTTTCGTCGATGGCGAGCCATGGACGAGGTTTCAGATCCTCGCGCCCGACAGGCGAAAGATCTTCGATGTTCGGGGAAAGGGGCATCTCGGCATGCTCGGCTTGACCGAGCTGTTCGTCGAAAGTCACGAGCCGGTCGTACCCGACGAGCTC
>WHTT01000302.1 GCA_009377605.1 Luteitalea sp. | reverse complement strand
ACCCATACGGCATAGGCGGTACCAATCGGCAGGTCGCGCAGGGCGAAGGTGAGCAGCGTGAGGCTGGCGGTGGCGACAGTGACGCCGAGCACGCTGAAGCCTAGGTGCCGGAAGCCGTCGCTGCGTTCGAGGGCCAGCGCCCACACGGGCTCGAGGAGGGCGGCGATCAGGAGGAGGGTCCATGCCATGGTCTGTCTCCCAGAGGTACGTCGGCTGCGGGTCTGCCGGGTGCGAGCGGTGGTGGACACGGAAGCTGCCGGCGGCGCCGTCAGGCCGTGGACCCTCCGTCGACGGCGAGTATCGTGCCGGTGATGTTGCGCCCGCCTTCCCCGGCCAGGAACGCCACCGCGGCGGCGATGTCGCTGGGATGGGCGTAGCGGCCGAGGGGCATGAGGGCACTTTCGATGTTCGCGATCTCGCTGTCGGCCGGATTCGTGTCGGTGTCGGTGGAGCCGGGGGCGACAGGTTGGCAGTCTTGGGGACCGGTTTGCCAGAATTCTGTATCGGTCGATAAATATGTTAGGACTTGGTCCGTGTACTGTCAAGCAACCGCCGTCGCGGTGTCAAGGCGAAATAGAAATGTCCCCGTTCTTAGCGAAATAGAAATGTCCCCT
>WHTT01000301.1 GCA_009377605.1 Luteitalea sp. | reverse complement strand
GCGCCCCCGTCCGGATCAGGATGTAGCTCGCGAACAGGGCTCCGAACAGCATGACTTCCGAGGCCAGGAAGAGCCAGATGCCGATCTTGCCGTTGGTCAGACCGGTGTCGCGGCGCACCTCGACGGTGTAGGGGATGTCCATCTCGATCAGGCCTCGTGCTGCGGCAGGAAGTCCTTGGCCGCGCCGGGAACGCTGTACTCGTAGGGCCCGCGGTACGCTTGCGGGGCCTCGAGGAAATTGCCGTGCGGGGGAGGCGAGGGACCGGCCCACTCGATCGTCGTGGCCTGCCATGGGTTCCCGTCGGTCTTCTCCCCCTTCCAGATGCTCCAGAAGAAATTGAAGATGAAGGGAATCTGGAAGATCGCGAGGATCCATGCGCCCCAGGAGGAGACGACGTTCCAGTGGAGGACCGGCTCCGCGAAGGCGTATGTCGCCCCACCGTCGAACAGGCGCCGCGAGACGCCGGCCATCCCCACGATGAACATCGGCATGAAGACGACGTTCATGCAGACGAGCGAGCCGACGAAATGGATCTTGCCGAGCGTCTCGTTCATCTTCCGCCCGGTGGCCTTTGGAAACCAGTAGTAGATCCCCGCGAAGAGGCCGAAAATCG
>WHTT01000300.1 GCA_009377605.1 Luteitalea sp. | reverse complement strand
GTGCGCACCTCGGAACCGCAACCGACCGCGGGCGCTGGGCGGTCACGTCGCCATCCGAGTGAGCTCGTCGGCCTTCTCCGCCGAACCCACCTGATGGCGTTGCACGCTCTGGGTGCAGGGAGGCCGGCGAGCAGTCCGCGCGGTACGCTCGCGATCTCCGAGCTGCCGGAGGCCGACGAAGACGTCGACGGGCTGCACATGTGCCCGGAAGCCGAGGCGGCAACGACCTGACCTCGAGCCAACTGCTCAACCGAGCCATCGCCGCGACAACCCCGCGTATCGACTCCGGCCGGTAACCCAGCTTCGCCAACTCGACCCGAAACGCAGCTTCGAACGGAGCCAACGGCCCGGTCACCGCAGCGCGACGTGATCCATGCGTGCTCATGATCTTCTCCCGTCTGGAGGGGCTCTTCACCTCAACCCAGACCGAGAAGCCACCCGATCACAAGCCCGGATTATGCCGACTACACGACCGCGCTACCCCCGCTGACCAGCGCCTTCACCCCCACGGTCGGCATAATCCAGCGGTCAGCATAAGCCGACGACTTCGTGATCTTGGTGCATGGTTCGCGTGAGGACACCGAAGCGCTACGCGAAGACGTCGCCAGCGTGTT
>WHTT01000299.1 GCA_009377605.1 Luteitalea sp. | reverse complement strand
ACGAGCAGCGAGACGACGTTGCGCACACCGGCGTCATGAACTCTCCGATTGAGATCGAGGTGCACCAGGACGCGGTGCGCCGCCTCACCGGCGGCCACCACATCAGAAGACCTACCGTTCTCTCAACGAAGCGGTCGGGTCCAGCCCAGCCGCTCGGCGGGCCGGCAGCCACGACGACACTGCGGCGACCACGAAGAACACCACCCCTATCGCCGCGAAGGTGACGGGGTCGGTCGGTTTCACCCCCACCAGCATGGTCGTCATCCCGCGCGTCAGGAGGAGCGCGGCGACGAGGCCCAACGCGATGCCCGCCGCGCTGAGCCGCAGACCGTAGCCGACGACGGAACGAAGAATGCTCTCCGGCGAGGCGCCGAGCGCCATGCGGATGCCGATCTCCGCGCGGCGCCGACTCACCGAATACGACGTCACGCCGCAGAGACCAATGGCGGCCAAGAGCAAGGCAAGCGCACCGAAGAATCCGGACAGCATCGCCATGATCCGCTCTTGAAGGAGTGACGCGTTTACCCCTTCGTCGAGCGGACGAAATGTCAGTGACAAGTGACGATCGACCTCGCTGATCGCCGCCGCCACGCTCTTGATCAACGACACAGGAGGCC
>WHTT01000298.1 GCA_009377605.1 Luteitalea sp. | reverse complement strand
CACTTCGAGGTGCCGATCGACCACGCGGTCGCGGCGATCCAGCCGATGGTGAAGACCGACAAGGCCAACGACACGGTGCTCGACCTGGAGCTGCACGAGCCCTACATCCGCCTGCACGAGACCCACTACTCCGTCAATGCGGAGTCGCTGGCCCACTCGGTCATCGACATCGACACCCGGCTCGTGTCACTCGGCGTGTTCCGCTCGCAGTAACGACGATCGAGGTTGTGGTGAGTCAACGGCGGCTGGACGGCGCGCGCGCGATCGTGACCGGCGGGACCAGGGGCATCGGCAAGGCGATCGCGAGCACCGAGGCCTCGCTCGCGGAGGCGCTGGACGACCTCGCCGGCGAGCGTGTGCAAGCGCTCGCCTGTGACGTGACGGACGCCGCCGCGGTCGAGTCGTTCGTCGCCGAGGCCGTCGCCGTGCTCGGTGGCCTCGACGTGCTCGTCAACAACGCCGGGACGTACATGCTCGGTCGGTTCGAGGACCTCGACGACGCGGACTGGCAGCGTACGTTCGACGTCAACGTGTTCGGTTCCGTGCGCTGCGCCCGGGCCGCGCTGCCGCACCTGCGAGCAAGCACGTCCGGACGTATAGTCAACATCGCCTCGACC
>WHTT01000297.1 GCA_009377605.1 Luteitalea sp. | reverse complement strand
GTCATTGGTGCAATGTGGCTGCTTCTTCAGGTATTCGACGTCCAGAACCTCGGATGGCCTCCGTTTGTATTCTCTAGTGTCATCGTTGCGGCGCTCGCAATGGCAGCGTCGCTCTTCCCAGCCTGGCGTGCAGCGCTTCTCTCCCCGATGGTCGCCATCCGCGACGAGCCGGAATCTATATGGGCGTCTGCACGCCAGAGGATTCGCCAGAAGCTCTAATCCCAGAGTTCTCTTCTGTTGTCACCCGCCCCGTCGCGTAGCGCAGGCCTTTAGGCCTGCCTATTGCGGGGTCGAGAGGCAGGCGATCAAGGGCAGGCCTAAAGGCCTGCGCTACGAGTGACAACTCGACTGAGCTCTCGACGGCTTCTGATTGCGCTCGGCCCGTCCTCGAAAATCCTGCCACCTTTCTCCACGCCACCGCTGCAGGTTTTGCCAACTTTTGGGGCGTGCTAGCCGGCATCGCTAGTGGTGGCGCGGGTTCTTCTTCCGTGTGCCCTTGGCGTGGTGCTTGCACTACCGCTTCCCATGGACCGATGGCAGCAAAGCCATCCCTGTGCGGTGCGCGGCTTCACGCTCATCGAGTGCGTCACGGCGCTCGCCATCATCGTGGTGCTGGCC
>WHTT01000296.1 GCA_009377605.1 Luteitalea sp. | reverse complement strand
AGCGGGCATTGGACAATCAGCACCGTAAACACAGGTTCGTGGCGAGTGGCATGTGGGAGCTGCCGTTTGGGGCAGGCCGCCGCTGGGGCGCGGACTGGACCGGCCTCACGAACGCCCTCCTCGGGGGCTGGGGAGTAGCTGGCATTGTCAGACTCACGTCCGGCCAGCCTTTTGGTTTGACCGTCCAGGGAGATCCCGCAAACATCGGCCAGGGAACGCGTCCCAACTTGGTCGGCGATCCGACAAGACCGGAGGGCGCGAACGAGCTCGAGGAATTCTTCAACACGGCTGCGTTCGAGGCCCCGGAACCGTTCACGTTCGGTAACCTAGCGCGGAATGCCCTCATCGGGCCAAGCGCAAAGGTCGTCGATTTTGCAACCTTCAAGCAGTTCATGGTGACCGACGCGGTGACTGTTCAGTTCCGCTTCGAGGCGTTCAACCTTTTCAATACCCCAAACTTTGTCTTGCCCGGAAGTGTCTTAGGCACCCCTCAGTTCGGCCAGATCAGCAGCGCCGGCCGAGCGCGAAACCTGCAGTTTGGATTGAAAATCGTGTTTTAGATCTATCCCCAGAGCTCACTTGTGTTGGCCTCGTTGGCAGACGTAGCGCAGGCCTTTA
>WHTT01000295.1:300-620 GCA_009377605.1 Luteitalea sp. | reverse complement strand
ACGCCGCGCGCGCGTGGCGCGGGCCCGCGCAGTCGCCCGCGAGCGCGAGATGCGCGAGGCGCAGACGCCGCGCTTCATGCTCGACGACGCCGGCAACCAGGTCCCGGACGTGCGCGCCGCGGCCGCCATCATCTACAACCCGCAGACGAACGAAATTCTGTGGGAGTCGAACGCACAGGATCAGCGGTCCATCGCCAGCATCACCAAGGTCATGACGGCGCTCGTCGTCCTCGATAGCGGCATGGACCTCACGCTGCCAGTGGCCGTCCGCGCGCAGGATGTCTACCGCGCGTCGACGACGTATCTGCGTAAGGGGTACG
>WHTT01000295.1:0-290 GCA_009377605.1 Luteitalea sp. | reverse complement strand
CCCGCGTCTCACCGTATGGGTCGGATGGGTTCATCGAGCAGATGAACGCGAAGGCCACCGAGCTCGGCCTGGAGCGCACGCGCTACGTCGATCCCGCCGGATTGCGGGCGGAGAACCTCTCCTCTGCTTACGACATGGCACGCCTCATCGCCTACGCCTCGGCCGACGAGCGCGTCGGCGGCATCATGCGCAAAGTCTCCGCGACCATCTCCGCAGGGAAGCGCACGATCAACGTCAACAGCACGAATCAGATCGTCAAGAGCGGGGACATCGAGGTCCTTGGAGGCAAG
>WHTT01000294.1 GCA_009377605.1 Luteitalea sp. | reverse complement strand
TGAGATCGTTGAGTGCACGGCCTTGGGGTATGCGCTGCTATTTGGCGGCCCGCCTCAGAGGAGAACGGTGACTCTGCTGCGAGAACGAGGCGCCATCGAGTGACTCGATTACTCCCGAGTGGTCGGCCAGTGTCTACCGATTCAGGAGCCGGCCCATCGTATCGCGACGTGCTAGTGGTCGAGCATCGGCTAGCCCAACTAAACAGCGCGGCTCTTCGCTGAGCCACGTCCACCGACAGGACGCGTGCAATGCATCGGCTGGCCAACCAGCATTGCTGGTCGCGGCGGTACTCCAGACTCAGAAACTTGAGTGATGTCGCGGAGGCATTCGTGGTCCCCGAAGGCCGTGGCCAGGTAGTTCACAGCGCCTCGCGGAACTCGTCCAGCAGGCGGCGAACCTTCTGCCGGGCTCCGTCGGGCCCGCGCTCGCGGCGGACGGACGAGCGGCCGCGTTCGGCTGGAAGTGCATCTGCATGAACCGCAGGAACAGATCCCAGTCGGAGGGGATCGTGCCGTGCCCGCCGGTGTGCATCACGTAGCCGAGCGTGTGGAAGATTGGCGTGCCCGCCGGCGGCATCTGATTCGTCCCGAGGGCCTCCTTGCCGAGCAGCGTGTAGACG
>WHTT01000293.1 GCA_009377605.1 Luteitalea sp. | reverse complement strand
CGGCGCGCGCCGCTGATCGCCCTGCTCGCAGCCACCATGGTGTTCACGCTGGGCGACGGCAGCGTGCAGGTGCTCCTGTCGCCGCACCTGCAAGCCCAGGGTGCCGCCGACGCGGTCATCGGACCCATCATCGCCGGCTACAGCGCGGCTGCACTCTGCTTCCGCTTCGTCACCGGGGCGGTCTACAGCGCCGATCGGATTCGCTGGCTCGTCGCCGGTGGCTGCGTGCTTCAGTCGGCGGCGTTCGTCGCCATCGCCAATGCCGCCGACCCGCTGCTGCTCGGCATGCTCGCCGCCGTCAACGGCATCGGGTTTGCCGTCGCCTCGACAGGCGGGCTTGCCGCCCTCATGGAGCTGCGACAGGGCGCAAACGCCGGGGTGGTGATGGCTTGGTACACAGGCTGCATCGGTATCGGCTACGCCGCCGCGGGCTTCGCCGGTGGCCTCGCCGGTGACCTGCTCGGCCTGTCGGGCGCCATCACGGCGCTCGGCGTCATCCCGCTACTGGCAGCGCTCGGGTTTGCGGGTGCGCTCCGAGCCAACCCGTCTGCATCGGCGGCCACCGAGCGCGTCGTGGACCCGTCGAGGGCGGCCCCGTCAAGGCCGCGCGGCTGGTGGAGCAG
>WHTT01000292.1 GCA_009377605.1 Luteitalea sp. | reverse complement strand
GGTACCGCCGCCCGACTAAGCGGCGTCGGCCTGGTCATACCAACAACCCGGTGCCGGCGCGGCGTGGCCGCGGCCGGGACGGGGCCGGGCGGGGCCGGCGCGCTCAGCGACGGCGACGGCCGGCGGCGACGGACGCCCTGCGCAGCGGGTGGGTCCAGCGCCACGACCGTGATTCGGTCACCTTGTCGAGGCGGGAACGCAGCGCGTCGCGCTGGCTGACCAGCGCATCGACCTCGGACTCCAGCGCCGCGGTGCGTCGCTGCCGGTCGCCGGGGGCAGCACCGGTGTCGGCCAGCGGCCTGGCGTCGAAGCGCGCGCGATCCTTCCGCCACCGCTTGCGCCCCTTCGCGCGTTGCTGGGCGTCCACCCGGTGATAGCCCTCCAGGTGCTCGGGAGCCGGTGGTTCAGCGCCGGAGAGCTCGTAGCCATAGTCGCGGAGATGGTCCGCCATCACCTCCTCGCACAGCTGCAGCTCCCAAGGCTCGAGACGCTCCCCGAACGTGCCCACGGTCGCGTCGGAGACCTCGTGCCGGGTGCGCGCGTGCCATGTCTTGCGCTCCGGCAGCACGGCGTCGGCGAGCTGCTGCGGGCTCAGCATCGCATCGTGGAACGATTCGCCGAGGA
>WHTT01000291.1 GCA_009377605.1 Luteitalea sp. | reverse complement strand
CAGGCTGCGCGGCGGCGCACCGTATCGTTGACGCGTGCGTCCTTCGCGAGCAGGTGCATCAGATCGAGTGAACGTGGCTCGTGCAGCCTGACCAATGTGTCGATCAGCGCAACCTGCACGAGCGGCGACTGCTGCTGGTCAGACGCGAGCGCATCAACGAGGCCGTTACGAACACGGGTGTCGTCGACGAACGGCTCGAGCGCGTCGATGGAGGCCAATCGCACGTTCACGTTCGGGTCGTATGCCAGTCTGTCCAGCAGGGCGTTCACGACTTCGGCGCCCGGGCGATCGAGCTGATAGCTCCACGTCACGCCACGCAGCCGCTCGGAGGCCGACTGCTGCTGCAACAACGTCAACATGACCATCTGTCGCGTGTCACGCAGCTCTTGGCGCAGCCCCGACAGCTCCGTCCCCGACGACCCACTGGGCCAGCTCCGGCCGGCGGCGAAACCGATCGCCACACACAGCGCCGCTGCCGCCAGTTGCCACACCGGGTGCCGCCAGCCTTCGCTCGCCTTCGGCGAGCTTCGGCTCGGCAAGCCAGGGAGCTGCGGGTTCACGGGAGAGCCCTGGGCACGCCAGCCATCGAGCATGGCGTCGAATCGACGCCGCAGAAAGGGTGATG
>WHTT01000290.1 GCA_009377605.1 Luteitalea sp. | reverse complement strand
CGCAGTGTTGCCAGCGCGGCGCCCGCCGCCTCGTGCTCGGCTTCCATGACGTGTATAGGCTGGTCAATCCAGGTCGATCGCTCGAGACCCCCGGTGTGCGCGTCGCGTGTCGCTTCGAGCGCCATGACAGCGGGGAAGAGCACGCGGTCTTCCTTCCGCATGTGATCGATCAGGTCGTGCTGGAAGCGCTCGAATGTTGCCTGGAGCGGCAGCAGGGTGTCTGGTAGGCGGGCGCCGTGGCGGTTGACGACCTTTGTGAGCATCGCCGATAGACGTGGCAACTCGGTTCGCAGGGGAACGTGGTAGCGGTGCTGGATGTGCGCGATGAGATCAGTGAGCGTCGTGTCGTTCCAATCGCTGGTTTCGCCGGCCGTGACGGTCGCTGCATGGAGGTCGGCCACGAAGGTATTCGCGTTGATACCGTGACGAGCGCACGCGTCGGCCAGCGAGATCTGGCCTCCGCAGCAGAAGTCGATATGATGCTGCTGAAAGACTCTGATGGTAGCTGGCTCGGTGGTCGCGACCTCGGCGACGATCGTGTCAGGCGTGATGTTCATGGTGACTCCTTTCCGGGCGGCGAGCATGGTCGTCATCTCCATGGGCCATCACGGTACCGCTCATCGCC
>WHTT01000289.1 GCA_009377605.1 Luteitalea sp. | reverse complement strand
CAGTCCCGCACTAGCGTCGTTGAAGAACTGGCCGGCCGGGCGATCGTAAAAGATGACGACTCCCGAGCGGATCGAGGTCCGCCCGCTACCGGTCGGATCCCATGCAATGCCGATGCGTGGAGCGAAGTTGTCGTACTGGGTGCTATCGAGCGGCTGTTTTTGTACCGGTGTCAGGTTGGCAATGCGCTCCTCGAACGTGGTTCCACTCGGGAAGGTCGCGCCGCTGAAGCGGTCCTTCACCTCGGAGGGATTCAGGAAGACCTCCCAGCGTAGCCCGAGGTTGACGGTCAGATTCGGCCGGACCTTCCAATCGTCCTGCACGAACACGCCGGCGTTGGTGAAGATGGGCCGGAAGTTGAAGCCGCGCGTCTCTCCCGTCTGCGGGTCGAAGCCGATGTTCGACTCCTCGAACGGATCATCGAGGGCGAACTCGAAGAGATTGTTGAAGCTGAACTGCGGGCGCTCGAAGACCGGCCCGAAGATCTGGCCGCTGCCGCAGCAGCCGTTGCGCTGCGCGATCCCGCCAAACTTGAACGAGTGCGAGCTCCGGTTCCACGTCGTGATGCTCTTCCACTCGATGTTGGTCTGGCTGAAGGTGGCGTCCGAGAATCCGCGCCCAATGGTGGCA
>WHTT01000288.1 GCA_009377605.1 Luteitalea sp. | reverse complement strand
CCTGCCAGTCAAACGTCAACGCCGGAAACCGCGCCTCGAGCTCTCGACGGACCGTCTCGTCCAGCGGAGATCGACCGAAGACCTTCGCCGTGGGCGACGTCCGAAACCAATAGAGCACCCGCGGACGGGCAGTCCCGCCATCACGCCCCGCGTGCAACAGAGAGACGTGCTCGATGCCGCGCTTGTCGCGCAGGATGCGCAGAAACGGCAATGTTTAACGTCGCTTCCGGGCGCGCACGGCCTTGCCGGAGCGCTTGCCCGTGGTCTTGCGCGCTGGTGGAGCCTTGCGAGCCGCCGCTGCCCGACTCGGCCGCACGGTCCGCCCCGCAGAACGGTCGCGGGGCGCTGCGGTCTTCGCGGCGCGCTTCGCTGTCGCCCCACGCGCAGTCTTGATACTCTTGCCGGCCTGCCGGCTGCCGCTCGCGACGCGAGCGCGTCTGGGCTGCCCGACACTCTTGACCCGCGTCGATTTCTCGGCCGCCTGGGCCGAGGGCCTCACCCCCGTCGCCGCGCGGGTGACCTGCGTGAACCGAAACTGGTCGCCAAGCGTTAGGTAGCTCCAAATCTCGGATGGCGCCACGTGAAAGGCGGCGCATAAGCGGCGCGCGTTGTCGGCCGCCGCGGCCGGCACGTA
>WHTT01000287.1 GCA_009377605.1 Luteitalea sp. | reverse complement strand
GGCATCGTCGTCGGCAAGAGGTCAAAGGAGTATGCATGTCTCAATCACTGGTACCATCGTCGCTTCGGAAACAGCTTGGCGACGAAGCGGCCTTAGACCTCTCGGTCTGGATAGACGCACACGAGCAACCATGGGGAGACAGAGTGTTGCAAGCCGCCGCTGATCGCTTTGGTCGTGTGCTGGCCGAGGAGTTGGGAAAGCTTCGAGCGGAAGTCCACAAAGAGATTACCACTGCCAAGTTCGAAATCCTGAAATGGTCGTTCCTGTTCTGGCTTGGTCAGATCGCCGTGATCACTGGCCTTCTCTCGTGGATGCTGGGTGACATCGCGCCTCGGTAGAGGGCGGCTGGGCGTGAAGCGTAGGGGCAACCGTGGGGCCACCCTCTCCCAATTGCCGACAAAAAAAGCCCCGGCTCTGTGCGGAACCGGGGCAGAGAAGGGGGAGTGGGAGGCATTTGCCCCCTCGCTGCGGTGTATCGGCCGATGCGGACCGCGACATTAGGGGTGGAACGCAGAAAAATGAGCTCGGGAGCACAAGACGACTGCACCAGCGTTCACCGAAAGCGCAGATAACGGGCTCCCAGACGCTCGAACGCGATCCGGTCAGCTCCCTAGACATCTTCTAAGGCCGAAGT
>WHTT01000286.1 GCA_009377605.1 Luteitalea sp. | reverse complement strand
CAAAAGGCCTCCAGTGTTCTCACTGAGATAACTCGCACAATGCAGGATAGCGCGTTCCCATTTTGGGAACAACCTCGTTGGACGGGCCAGAGCTCGAGTTTCCTGACGACGGAGATGTAGACTGGCCAGCGAACGTTGCGCGGAGACGCCACGCGAGCGGTGCCCTCACGTGGTCAACGTGAGAGCGCGGTTTGAAGTTTGGACAAAACTATCTGATTACCTCCGGGATTTCCTCGATCAGAAAGGCAATTGACAACTCTCCGGTCCGGCGTTACTGCTGGGCAAAGAACCAAAAGCTGGTTTGAATTTCTTATGCATACGCGCGATCATGAAGCGTGGCCAATTCACGCGGGTGATCGTCCCGCCTCCCGAGGCGCCGGCGCCCCTCTCGGCATAAAATAAAAAATCGAAAGATGAAAGGATTTCAGTTGCCCAATCAGGACCGTCTCAACATCGCCGTCTTCATCGACTTCGACAACATCGAGATCGGTGTCAGATCGACGCTCGGAGAGAATTTCGACATCGGCGCTATCCTCGACGCCTTGAAGGAGCGGGGTGAGGTGGTCACCAAGATCGCCTATGCCGACTGGCGCGCGCGGGCGAGTACAGCCGCCATCTCACGCAGCACGCCATCCG
>WHTT01000285.1:257-641 GCA_009377605.1 Luteitalea sp. | reverse complement strand
CTCGACGAGCTGCGTCTGGCTGGTCACCGCGTGGTCGGCGAGCAGCCGGGCGACCCGGTGCTGGCGCTGAGGCTTGGCCAGCGTGCGCGTCGGCGCGCCGTCGATCGTCACGGCTTCTCCCCGGGATCGGCCTGCTCGAGCAGCCAGCTCAGCAGGCCACGGACGCTGTGCAGGCGGTTGTGGGCCTGCTGGATCACCCGGCTCTGCGGCCCGTCGACGACCGAGGCGGCCACCTCCTCGCCGCGGTGCGCCGGCAGGCAGTGCATGAACACGGCGCCGGGTGCAGCGGCCGCCATCACACGGTCGTCGACCGAGAAGCCCTCGAACGCCCGGCCGCGCTCGTTGGCCTCGTCCTCCTGCCCCATCGACGCCCACACGTCGGTG
>WHTT01000285.1:0-232 GCA_009377605.1 Luteitalea sp. | reverse complement strand
GCGGACAGCCGAGCCGCACCTTCATGCCCAGCATCGTGGCGCCGAGGGCCAGCGAGCGGGCCACGTTGTTGAAGTCGCCCACCCACGCCACCGTGGCGCCGCCGAGCTCGCCGACGGTCTGCTGCATGGTGAGGAGGTCGGCCAGGGCCTGGCACGGGTGGCCCCGGTCGGACAGCAGGTTGACCACCGGGATCGTGGCCGCCGCCGCGAGCTCCTCGAGCAGCCGGTGGTC
>WHTT01000284.1 GCA_009377605.1 Luteitalea sp. | reverse complement strand
AACATGCCTCTCAGCGGACGGACGTTTCAGTCTCTCTTCGACCTGACACCTGGCGTCCTTCGCTCAGGCGTCGGGAACGGGCAGTTCGTGGTGAACGGTCAGCGCGCCGACGCGAACTCGTTCCTGGTCGACGGCGTGAGTGCGAATGCGAACGTCTCGGCCGCGCCAACCGTCACCGGCGTGGCGGGGACGCTGCCTTCCCTGAGCGTGCTCAACACGACGAACACGCTGGCATCGGTCGATGCGCTCCAGGAGTTCAAGATCCTGACCTCATCGTACGCGCCCGAGCTCGGCCGCACGCCGGGCGGCCAGGTCTCGTTCGTCACCCGATCGGGGACCAATACGTTCACCGGCTCAGTGTTCGAGTACTTCCGCCATGAGGAGATGGAGGCGAACGACTGGTTCGCCAAGCGCGATGGTCTGCCGAAGCCGCCCACGCGTCAGCACGATTTCGGCGGCGTCGTCGGCGGCCCCGTGGTGCTGCCTGGCTACGATGGTCACAGTCGGACGTTCTTCTTCGCCTCGTACGAAGCGCTGCGGCTGAAGCAGCCGCAGGTCGTGAGCACAGTTGTGCCGTCGCTGGCGACACGTACCGCGGCCGTGCCAGCCATGCGGGTCGTCCTCGATGCCTACCCGCTCCCC
>WHTT01000283.1:248-642 GCA_009377605.1 Luteitalea sp. | reverse complement strand
GAGGAGCGTGGGCATCAGACTCCTCCGGGAAGCGAGCACCATACTCACCCGGATCTCCACCCAGACCGAGCCGTTCGGGCGGCTCGGCTGAGCACGAGACAGGGGAGCGAGGGGGCTTCCGCGGGCATCGGACTTCGGATCAGCAGGTCGGGGGTTCGAATCCCTCCGGGCGCGCCAGCCTCCCTGCCACACCACAACATGGTGTGGAGTAGGGTCCAGCGGACCCCACATCTTGTGCTCAGCCGGGCCTCCGGCGGCCGCAAGCCAAGGAGGCGCGACATGCCACGAGCATCTGACTCACCCACCTACCGAGCATCTGATTCGCCGAGCGTTCCGCCGTGGGCATCTGATCCTGCGGGGCCCGATGCGTGGGCATCTGATCCTGAGGGGGCCG
>WHTT01000283.1:0-239 GCA_009377605.1 Luteitalea sp. | reverse complement strand
TCTGCTCAGATGCCCATGCGAACCGCTCGGCAGGATCAGATGCCCATGCACGCAGGTGTCGCGAGTCAGAAGCTCGCGATGCAGGTGAGTCAGAAGCCCGCGGGACGGAGGCTCCCGCTCAACCAGGCGCGCCGAGGGCGAGCGTCGACTGGCCGGCAGGCACCGCTTCTTTCAGAATCTGTAAGTTCCGTTAGTTTGCCAATGGCAAGAGCTGCACCCGAACCTTCGACCGATCGCGC
>WHTT01000282.1 GCA_009377605.1 Luteitalea sp. | reverse complement strand
GCCGACCTCCGCGCGGGCGACCGCGTCCTAACACCCGACCGGGGCGAGGGTGTCGTCGACCGCGTCAACCGCCGGACGACAAACGTCATCCTCGAGACGCCGGGCGGGGTCCCCTATCACCGGAACTACCCGCACGCCGTTCTCACCGCGATCAACCGCGACGGCCGGTAGCACACACACGACGAACCGGAAGGAAGCACACCATGGCCACGTTTCGCGTTGAGATCACCGTCGTCGAAGAGGCCCCCTACGATCAGACCGGTGAGCGTGAGGTCTGGCACAGCAGCGTCGTCGAGACCGAGGACCAGGACGCCGCCGTGCGGCGGGTTCTCGTCGGCGACACCGCCGTGCGACAGGTTCTCGCCGATGAGTTCGGCTGGGATGGCCGCGAGCGCGCGCCCTACGCCCGAGACGAGAACCTCTGCGGTCCCTGCCAGGACCGCGAGGACGGGTACGCGTCATGACCGCCAACACCACGAATGCCAAGTCGATCATCCGCTGGCTCGCCCGGGGCGTCGCGCTCGCGCTTATTGTCGCGGGCGCACTGGGCTTCTACCTCGCACCGGCCTTCCCGATCCCGGCCCTCGCCGGCCTCGTCGGCCTCATCGTCGGCGGCGCGCTCTGGTTGCTGCCGATCAACGACT
>WHTT01000281.1 GCA_009377605.1 Luteitalea sp. | reverse complement strand
GGTCAGGGGACGGGGCTGACGATCCAGTTCTCCGACAAGCCCGTGCCGCTGCCGGCGGTGAAGGTGACCGATCTCGATGGTCGCGCGCTGTCGTCGGCCGACTGGCAAGGGAAAGTGATCCTGATCAACTTCTGGGCGACGTGGTGCGGGCCCTGCCGTGCCGAGATCCCGGAGTTCGTCAAGATGCAGGAGCGCTATCGCGACCATCTCGTCATCGTCGGGCTCTCCGTGGACGAAGGCTCACCGGACGCCGTGAAGGCGTTCGCTCGCGAGCTCGGGGTCAACTACCCTGTGCTCGATGGGAACGGGCGCGATGACGTGGAAGACGCTTACGGACCGATGTGGGGCCTGCCCACGTCAGTGATCATCGGACGCGACGGCCGCGTCGTGAAGCGCCAGACAGGCGCGGCGTCGAAGGCGCAGTTCAACGCGATCATTCAGCCCCTGCTGTAGGCGTGCGTTGCGACATCGCCGGCGGGCATTGGTAGCGCAGCCCTTTACGGCGGCCCCGCGTACTCGTAGCGCAGGCCTTTAGGCCTGCCGATTCAAGGCAGGCGCGTGACGTGCGCTGACACGGCAAGCCACTCGCCATCCCGTTTGGCCCACACGTCCGTATAGCGGCCGGATCCAGGCTTTCCGTCCGATA
>WHTT01000280.1 GCA_009377605.1 Luteitalea sp. | reverse complement strand
GACGGCTACACGCCGCTTCTCCGGGTGTTGCGCGACGTCCTGGGCATGACTGGCACCAAATTCGGCTGCGGCATGGCTCTCTGCGGTGCCTGCACCGTGCATATCGACAGTGTCGCCACGCGGACCTGCATCACGCCCATCGACAGTGTCGGCACGTCCGAGATCGCGACGATCGAAGCGATCGACGCGATGGCGGTGGGCGCAAAGATCCAGGAGGCTTGGCTCGATCGGGAGGTCGTTCAGTGCGGCTACTGCCAGTCGGGCCAGATCATGTCGGCTTCCGCGCTCCTCGCGAGCAATCCGCATTCGACGGACGCCGAAATAACGCGTAGTCGAAAGCTCGTCCGATTTGACGAGCCTCGGCTTTCCTCAAGGCGTGCACGTCCACTATTCGCGTATCGCCTTTTTGGCGCGTTCCACCGTTGCCCGGGGCGCACCGAGAGTCTCCTGCAACGCCGCGACCGTGTCCTCCCAGCCCAGCGGATCCACGATGATCCTCATGCGCTTAGCGTCCGCCTGAGATTCGGGCGAACTCACAGCCGTCCAGAAAGCCGTCCGCAGCGCCGCGACGCGTTCGGCCGGCACGCCCGGTGGGGCAAGGAACGGCCGCGACAGCTCCGTGGTGCCGAAGATCACGCGCATAAGCC
>WHTT01000279.1 GCA_009377605.1 Luteitalea sp. | reverse complement strand
GCCCGCACCACCCTGCCACGCGGCCGACCACTCAAATTCGGCCGCCCCTCACAGGTGGTCACGCTCACGCTGCCCGACGATGTCGTGAGATGGCTCGAGGGGCTACATCCGGATCCCGCGTGGGCGTTGGTGAAGCTGTTCGAGCGCGCGCGAAAGGCGAATGCCACCTCTCCACGCGAGCGGCCGGTCGCGGAGCTCGCACAACTTCCCGGACGCCGCGCCCTCATTCTGGTCCGGCCGGATCTGATCAAGGATCTGCGGGGAATCTCCCTGATTCCGCTGCAGGACGGCCGCGGCGTTGCCGACTTGGAGATCGCTATCCTCGACCGTCTGGACAGCAGCAGCTCGCCGGAAGAGCGTGAGGCGCTCGCAACCGTTCGCGGATTGCTCAAGCGCTGGCGACACGAAAGGATCCGCTTTGAGATCCGCTCGATCATTGTCGCCGAGCGCGGGCCCTCGAGCGTCGATCAGCCGCAGCCACTCGCCGAGCTCCGGAGTGAGCGCGCGCGGTGACTCGGCTTCCCGGTGGCGACTCGAGGTAGCCGCGATCCGCGCGGTCGGAGACTCCTTGATTCACTGAAGGATACGTTGGCGGGTCGACGGGACTCGAACCATCTCGCCTTGGCTGCAAGCCAAGGCGGATCGACT
>WHTT01000278.1 GCA_009377605.1 Luteitalea sp. | reverse complement strand
CACCGCCTTTCAGGCGGTAAGCTTGAGCCTCCAACTCGGGTGGAGGAGGCGGAAGTGGTCGAGTACCGGCATAGCGCGCACGCGGTGACGGATCTGAAGTATCACCTGGTATGGATTACAAAGTATCGCTACAAGGTGCTGCGCGGGGAGGTGGCGGAGCGGGCGCGCGATCTGATTCGGCAGGTGTGTGCGGCGCGGGAAGTGACGATCATCCGCGGGGCGGTATCGCCGGATCACGTGCATATGTTGGTGGCGGCGCCGCCGCAGTTGGCCCCGTCGAAGCTGGTGCAATTCATCAAAGGGCGGTCGTCGCGGATGCTGCAGCACGAGTTTCCGCATCTGCGGAAGCGGTATTGGGGGCAACACCTGTGGGCGCGGGGGTATTTCTGCGCGACAGTGGGCGCGGTCGATGAACAAACGGTGATGGAATATATCGAGAATCAACGCTGGGACAGCGACGAGGAAGGGTTCAAAATCACCGCGCCCCCGGAGCCTTGAGCCGGCTCTGAGCCGGGAGCACTTCAGGCGGCTTGAGCCGCAGGCCGACTTTCAGTCGGCAAAGAATCTACCGCCTTTCAGGCGGTAGTCCCTCAATCCTTCTCTTCGTCGAGCGTCGACCAGCACGCTCACACTCCTCCCCTGAGCCGCC
>WHTT01000277.1 GCA_009377605.1 Luteitalea sp. | reverse complement strand
AGCACCTGCTTCAGCACGCACCACCTGCAGTTCGCCGAGGACGCGAACCATACGCTCTGGACGAGCAGCGGCGGTGGTGGCGGCGTCGTCGGCTGGCTGAACACGAAGATGTTCGACGAGACCGGCGACGAGGAGAAGTCGCAGGGGTGGACGGCGCTCATCGTCGATCACAACGGCAACGGCCGGCGTGACGAGTACACCGAGGCGAATGCGCCCGCGGATCCGGCGAAGGATCGGCGGGTGAACGCGGCGTTCTACGGCGTGGCGCCGAGCCCCTCCGACGGCTCCGTGTGGGGCAGCGTGCTCGGGTTCCCGGGCTCGTTGGTGCGCTTGAGCCCAGGTGCCAATCCACCCGCGACCGCTCTCGCCGAAGTGTATGAGGTGCCCTGGAACAATCCGCGCGCCGCAGTGCAGGGCTTCTCGCCGCGCGGCATGGACATCGACCGCAACGGCGTCGTCTGGGTGTCGCTCGCCAGCGGCCACTTCGCCAGCTTCGATCGGCGGCTCTGCAAGGGGGCGCTGAACGGGCCGACCGCCACAGGCCAGCACTGTCCTGAAGGGTGGAAGCTCTATCCGACGCCTGGCCCGAACTTCAAGGGGGCGACGGAGGGCGCGAACGCCGATGCGCACTACTACAACTGGGTCGACCAG
>WHTT01000276.1 GCA_009377605.1 Luteitalea sp. | reverse complement strand
ATGCATGTGCGCCACGATCGCCGCGATCGGACGCCCTTCGCCGTTCGGCGGCGCCGCGCGCCAGAGATGTCGCGGCAGCACGGCAACCAGGTGCTCAGTCACGCGGCCGCTGTGCTCGAATGCCTCCAAGAGCTCGCTCTCGACGTCCAAGGGTTGACGGATTGCCATCGATTCTGTCTTCTCTCGCTAAAGTACTGTGTTCCGGAATTACGGTGACCGATGTTCCTCTGCTCATGCAGTCGGACCGCTTTCGGCGTATTCTATGCGTGGTGTGTCAGGGTGCCACCGTGTCCGCGGGAAGGACTGCGTCCACCTGAATTGACCTGTACAACTTGTCGTTCTCGATGAACTCTTTTCTGCCCGAGTGAGCGGACACCGGGCGCTCGGCTGACGCGGACCCGTCGGCCCGAAAGGAGCTCATCGTGAACCGACGCTCTCTCCCAACTCGCACGCTCGCCGACCGGCCCGATCTCGATCAACTCAAACGACAGGCGAAGGAACTGCTCGACGCGTTTCGCGCCAGCGAGCGCGACGCCATCACCGAGGTCACGGACCACTACCACGACGCCGACAAGGCCACGTTCGCCCTGCACGACGCGCAGCTCGTGATTGCACGCGCGTACGGGTTTGAGAGCTGGCCGAAGCTCAAGG
>WHTT01000275.1 GCA_009377605.1 Luteitalea sp. | reverse complement strand
CATGCCTGCAGGCGGACCCGGACACCTTCTATCCTGACAAGGGCGGGTCGGTCCGGGAGGCGAAGCGGGTCTGCGCCGGCTGTCCCGTCACGGACGAGTGCCTCGAGTACGCGCTCGACACCGAGCAGCGTCATGGCGTTTGGGGCGGCCTGTCGGAGCATGAGCGGCGTCCGTTGCGTCGGCAGCGGAGAGCGGCATGACAGGTGACATCCCGGCGCGGGAGCGGGTGCTGGTCGGCATCGCCGTCCTGGCGTTTGTCGTGTCGTCTGTCGCCCTTTTCGAGTACGCGTCAAGCATCCCCGGCTACTCGGGTGTGTCGGCGTTGGCGCTGCCGTTCCTGCTCGAGGGGCTGACGTTGGCGCTCGGCAGCATCGCGGTGGCGCGTCACGACAGGGGCGACAGGGCGGGGCTGGCGGGGGCTGGGTTCGGTGGGGGAGTGACGTTGGCGACGGTCATCAACTACGCGCACGCCATCCCCAACATCGTCCCCGCTGACCTGGCGCACGCGGCGCAGGCGCTGCCGTGGATCCTGCCGCCGCTGAGCATGACCGTCGCATACAAGGTCGTCGTGCAGGAGCGCCGCGTCAGAAGGCAGACTGCCGAGGCGCAGGCGGCACGTCAGGCCCGCCGCCAGACGACACGACACGACACG
>WHTT01000274.1 GCA_009377605.1 Luteitalea sp. | reverse complement strand
GGACGGATCTTGTGCAGCGTGCCGGCGAACTCCGTTCCCGTCATTTCCGGCATGATCTCGTCCGTCAGCACCAGATCGAAGCGATCCGGATCGGCGCGGAACGCAGCCAATGCGGCAGGGCTGCGGTCAAAGCCGACCGGTTCATACCCCAGGGCGGCGAGTATCTCCTCCCCCAGCAACACGAGCGATTTCTCATCATCAACGATGAGGATCGTCTCGCCATGGCCCCGGCGCAATGGAAGTTCGAGATCCTCGTCTGCGCCGGCGGCCGCTTCTTCTTCCATCCGTCGAAAATCGCCTTCCTTCAACCGGCTCGTCACATTCAAGGCGCCGCCGTGTTCGGTGACGATGCCGTGAACGGTCGACAGGCCTAGGCCTGTGCCTTGCCCGGCAGGTTTGGTCGTGAAGAACGGCTCGAAGATGCGCTCCAGGGCCGCCTCGTCGATTCCGTGGCCGGTGTCCCTTACAAGCAGACGCACATAACGCCCCGAGGGCAGACTGCCGTTCGACAGCCTCATCATGTCCTTAGAATCGATGGTGTCGAGCGCGAGCGTGAGCACGCCGCGCCCCTCCATCGCCTGCGCCGCGTTCGTGCAGAGATTCATGACCACCTGCTGCAGTTCGGTGGGATCGCCCATCACCGAGGCGCTTCC
>WHTT01000273.1 GCA_009377605.1 Luteitalea sp. | reverse complement strand
AACCGCCTACGCCCGCTTTGCCGACCTGACGGGAAACGGCCGGGAAGACCTGGTGGTGTGCGGGTTCGGCGATTTCGATCAGGGGCGCCTGGCCTGGTTCGAAAGCGAGGGAGACGGCCGCTTCCGCGAGCACGTCCTCATCGATCGCTCTGGTGCTCTCAGGGCGGAAGTCCACGACTTCACCGGAAATGGTCGCCTTGATCTCTTAGTGCTCATGGCCCAAGCACGGAACGAGCTGGTCTTCTTCGAGAACCTGGGCGGAGGACGCTTTCGGTCGCGACAGCTCATGGAGCAGTTTCCCGGCTATGGGTACAACGATTTCCTGGTGGCTGACTTCAACGAGGACGGCCACCCGGATCTGCTCACCGTCAACGGCAACAACATGGAGATTGAGGATCCGCCGCTCCGTAACTACCACGGCCTGCGGATCTATCTGAACGACGGGAACATGAGCTTCAAGGAGGCTTACTTCTATCCGATGTACGGAGCGCTTCGCGCCGTGGCCGGCGATTTCACTGGAAACGGGCGGCTGGACGTGGCCGCAATCTCGTTCTTCCCGGATTGGGAAGCGGAACATCCAGAGACCTTTATTTTTCTGGCGAACCGCGGCGGCCTCCGCTTCCGGCCCTACACCCTCGACGAGACGAGGTGGGG
>WHTT01000272.1 GCA_009377605.1 Luteitalea sp. | reverse complement strand
AAATCTGAGGTCGTGCTCGGAATGGCCGTGGTACTGGTCTTCACCGTCCTTCTGATCGAGTTCCGGTCGTTCGCCGAGCCGCTCGCGATCGTCGCGGGCGCAATCCTGTCGCTCTTCGGCACCCTGCTGGCGCTCTGGGTGACTGGCACGTCGCTGAACGTCGTGTCGTTCCTCGGCGCCATCATCGGGATCGGCATCGTGGCGAAGAACGGTATTCTGATGCTGGATTTCGTCGAGCACTTCGTCACGCGAGGCGCCGCGTTCGAGGATGCGCTGGCGCGCTCGGGACGTCGGCGCCTGCGTCCGGTGCTCATGACGTCGCTCGCCGCTGCGCTCGGCATGCTGCCGCTGGCGTACGGCGTCGGATCCGGTGCGGATATGTTGAAGCCGCTGGCGATCGCGGTGATGGGAGCCTTGGGCATCTCCGTGCTGCTGTCGCTTGTCGCGACGCCTGTCGTGCTGCGCGTGCTTCGCAGGGGCGCGTAAACGGGCTGCGCGGCTCGAATGCATCAGCCCGCGGGTATTGCGCATCGAGCTCGTCGACGCGGAGATAGGGCTGCCTGAGACCGGTCTTCTGGCGAATCCAGTACGGTTCGAGGAGTATCTCGAGATGAGCACAATCCTCCACTCGATGTTCTTGTTCGTGACCGCCGGGCTC
>WHTT01000271.1 GCA_009377605.1 Luteitalea sp. | reverse complement strand
TGAGGTCCACGAGCCCGGAATAGCGGCCGAGACGCTCGCAGACAAACTTGAAGCGCCACTCGAGTGCTTCGTCCACGCTTGCTATCCGTATCTTTTCGCCCACCGCGACCCAGCAGAGATGTGGTCGCGATTTCAGACACTCGCGCGCCTCGTCAAAGTCCGACGTGCGGGAAGCGGCGATGTCTATCGTCGTGCCGAAGAGCAGGTAGGTTGCCTCCACCGCGTATCCGGCGAGCCCCACGTTGAGCGTTTTGTCCGCCGACACCATGCGTCCCGTCCCCGCGCACAACCCGCCGGTTTCGTGGAGCGTCAGCTCGGTTGCGGGCAGGTTCTCTAGCCACCGCATAACGGCATGCCCGGCCTCATGCCAAGCGGTCTTTTCACGTTCTTCATCCGTCATTCGTCCCTGTCCCTTTCCCCCGTGGACGTCATGTCCAACGGCATGAGAGAAGTCTACGCCTACGCCTAGGGCTATGTCAAGCACAATCTTAGGCAGGCGTAAACTTTCCCGCTACCCCGCCGCTACCCCGGCGTTACCCCAACCAAAAGAGCCGGGCATACTCCCGCGATTCACGCGCCCTAACTATTTGATTTTATTGGTATTAATGGTGAGCCGCGAAGGACTCGAACCTTCAACCCGCAGATTAAGAGTCTGCTGCTC
>WHTT01000270.1 GCA_009377605.1 Luteitalea sp. | reverse complement strand
AGGCTCATGACCTGCCCTGGTCGGGTGGCGCTCCGGGTGTTCGATCCTATCCCCACGATCGGTCTGACGCGCGCTGATGCGCGGCGGCTATCGGAGGAAGTGCGGCAGAGAATCGCGGCCGTGGTTGAAACCACCAAGAACACGAAGGTACACCACTGAGGACACGAAGGATCAACCACGAAGGACACGAAGTTCACGAAGAAAGAAATTCAAATTAAATCAAAAGACTTCGTGCTCTTCGTGTTCTTCGTGGTTGAGTCTTCTTCGTGTCTTCGTGGTGGTGTTCTTCGTGGCCTTCGTGGTTACAGCGGCGCCGCGGGGCGGCTCCGCTCACCGCCGGCTGGCGGCACGATGTCGTTCAGCCGCAAGTACACAACGCATTGTCCATAGTGATTCTGCGCGTTACCCATGGCCTGCCAGACGCGACGGGCACGTGTGGTGTCGCCGCTTGAGTCCAGCAGCGTGGCGCCTGCCGCTTCGAGCACTGCCGTGCCGTAGTCGTACGCCGCCTCGAGGCTCGCGAGGACCTCCGTCTTCGTCGGCTCGTGGCTCAGCGTGGGCACCGGCACGCCGCCTGACGCGTCCAACCCTTGGAGCAGCTTTACGTGCGCCTCGGCAAGGTGGACGAGCTGCTCACCAAACGTGCGCTGTGCATCCGTGGCTTTG
>WHTT01000269.1 GCA_009377605.1 Luteitalea sp. | reverse complement strand
GAGATCTTGCGTCTGTTCGGACTCGGATGCCCGCACGTTGCTACCTAGTTAGGTGCAATACTGTTCATTTAAGTGCTTGGGCGGACAATACAGACTGTGGCTCGTATGCGCGTGGTCGGCATGCGGGCGCGGGGACGGAGCGGAAACTTGCTCATCTTCCGTTTAACGCCGCGAGGGACATGGCGATGGCGACTGGACACGACGCGCTCCTCCAGAATCTCCTGCAGTATGGCGTCATGAAAGGCGGCGCGGTCCTGAGGGGGGAAGCGCCGCGAAGCGCGGCAGTTTTCGGCGGATGACCCGCACGGCGTGCACGAACGATAACCGATCAGGATCTTCCCGGACCCGGACAGCGGCGTCATGCATCAACCCGCGGACCGCCACATGCGCCAGCAACAAGCCATAGAATTCCTGACGGACCAAGTTGGGCGTCTTGCTGCGCAACACAATCTGCGCGCCCCGCAGGTGCGTCTTGAGTTCGTCGAACGCGGTTTCAATCTCCCACCGCTCCTGGTACACGGCCGCCAGCGCCGGCGCCGGCGCGGCGGCCGGATCCACGAGCGTCGTCATCAGCCGATACCGCGGCTCGGCGTCAGGCACGCCCGCGAGCCGATAGTCGATCACACGGACGCGCACCCCGTTGGTCTGGTGCCGGCGATCGCGCTGAGCAGG
>WHTT01000268.1 GCA_009377605.1 Luteitalea sp. | reverse complement strand
AGGAAGGGTATCGTGATGAGCAACGCCTACCGTTGCTCGACAGCCTCGCGCAGGAGGGCCGCAAGCTGTCGGTCCGCGCGGTGCTGCTCGGGCAACGCTGGTCTGCATCCAGGACAGGCGGCAGCGGGGACATGCGCGACACCATCCCCGACTTCCTGCTCATGAGGATGCGCCGCACGGACGCGAGGATGCTGTCGGGGATGCCGACCGATGACCTGCCCGACACGGCGAACCTGCCGCCAGGGCACGGGTTCCTGCTGTCAGGTGAGGACGGAGCGGTCCGCGTCGTCCAGCCGCAGGTGAGCGCCATGGACGTGTCCACGTTCGCCTCTGCGACCCTCGGGCGAACCTTGGGCGAACCTGAGGCCGGCCTCTTGCGAACAGGTTCGCAACAGCAGGGTTCTGCCCGAGGTCTGCCCGAGGTTGGCCCGAGGTCTGCCCAAGGTCAGCGGGTGGTCGCCCTGCTCGCCTCAGGGGCCACCGTCGCAGAGGTCACCGACGAGCTGTCAGGGGTCCGCGACCGCTCATCGGGGACCTGGAAGAACACCCGCCGGCAAGTGGAGACGGTCATCACAGATCTCGACCGCGAGGCGACCTGATGACCGCCCCTGCCGCCCGTAACAGATGGCGCTCCCGCAACGTCTCAGATCGGGCACGCCGCGTCCGCGCCGAC
>WHTT01000267.1 GCA_009377605.1 Luteitalea sp. | reverse complement strand
GTAGGAGGGCGGGTCAGCCATGTGCGTCTCCTCTTCCGCGACGATGAGGCTGGGTACACGTCGGCGCCCTAGTGTAGGTGTGCGCCATGTACATGTCCGTCGCCATGGCAGGCGTGCTCGCCGTATCCGTGGTGCTCTTGCCGCTCCGCCTGGTGCGATTTGGCTTTCTCCTGCTGCTCGGGCGTCAACACGTGGAAGATGGCGGCGTGGGTGCGTGCCTGAAGCACCGCGATCTCGGTCTGGACCAGTGCCAGCTCCTCTGCGCGCGCCTGAAGCTGCACCTCGTCGAGTGGCTCCACTATGGCGACGCTCTGAAGCGCCTCACGCGCTGGCCGGAGCTTGTCGACGAGGGCGCGACACTCGGTTCGCTGCTTATCGTGGATCGTGCGGATCTGATCACGCTGCTCGTCCGAGAGGTCGAGTCCGTGGGGTCCAGGCTGTGCCAGCGCCAACGTTCCGAGCACCAGAACGACCGTCATCCCGAGCGCTGTCACGGTCACTGTCTTGGTCGTTGTACGAGTCATAGTGTTCGTCCTCCAGCGTTGAGACAGCATAGGCAGGCGCGGCTGAACTGAACCTGAACGCGCCGTTCAGGTGCCGTTCAGCGTCGGGTGCGCTATAAATGGGCTGAGGCGGGATGCGCATTCTTGTCGTGGAAGACGAAGCGTCGCTCGC
>WHTT01000266.1 GCA_009377605.1 Luteitalea sp. | reverse complement strand
GGAAGCCGTGATAGTTGGAAAACGCCTCCGGCAGGACAGCCGAGATCGTGCCGAAGCCCTGAATAGGCCGCCGCGCCTGAAGCGTGAGATTGGGATCCTCGTCTGGGAGCGGTGGGCGCGCCTGGTTGAAGTCGGCCAGCATCGCAAGATTCTTGGCACTATTACCCACATAGCCGAGATCGACGACGATCTCGTCGGTCAACTTCCGCTGCACGGAGAAGTGCCAACTCTGAATCTGGCCGGCGGGTGTGTCGCGGGGCATGTAGAGAATCACATCGTTCGGCAGATTCGGCGGATAGCCTTGCTGCGTGGTGCGGAAGCAGTCGACGTACTCGTCGCCGCTGCACTGGCTGACGCGCGCGGCGCGCTCGTCTCCCGCTTGTGTCAAGCTCTGCGTGACCGTCGCTCTCGTGATGATCGGGTAGTTGGTCGCCAGCAACCCGGCGCTCGCCAGGCGGTTGAAGTGGATGTAGCCGACGCCGTAGCCGCCGCGGAGCACGGTGTCGTCTGTGAGCTGGTAGGCGAAGCCAAAGCGCGGGGCGAAGTTGTTGCGGTCGGGATCGACGAGCGCCCGTTCTGAAATCGACCCGCCCGAGGCGGTGACGATCGAGCTCGTCTCCGGATCGAAGTTCGACATCCTGTCGTCTGCCTCGTAGTAGGGCGTCATGTACTCGTATC
>WHTT01000265.1 GCA_009377605.1 Luteitalea sp. | reverse complement strand
CGGGCGAACAGGGTCCGCAGGGGGAGCCCGGCCCGGCCGGACCCGGAGTCACCGGCTACGAAATCGTCTTTATGGGCAGCGAAGCGGACAGCTCTTCCAAGGTCGTCTCAGCCGTCTGTCCCTCCGGGAAGGTGGTGATCGGTGGCGGCGGCGGCAGCGGCGGCGGCACTACTAACGTGGCGCTCCTCCGCAGTGAGCCCAGCCTTGATGGGAGCGGGTGGAGCGTCGAGGCGCACGAAGTGGGGCCCGGCACAAATCAGAGCTGGAGTGTGGGTGCCTGGGCGATCTGCGTGGTGCTCGAGCCGTGAGCCGGTCGTCGGCCTTCCGGCGACACCGATCGGCTCGGACGGCTTCCCCCTGAGCGGCCGTCCGTCCGGCGTCAGCCAGACCAGACGCCGATCTGTGTGCCCCTGACGGTTACTGGGCGCAGGGTTGGGTCGGGGCCGAGGGGCGACCCTCGGTTGCTCCGCAACCCTCGCGTTCGGACCTGAGACGGCCGGTGTATTTCGGGGGAGGAGCTGAGCTGAATGGATGCGCGCGACGCCCAACCGCCCCCGAATTTCCCGTCCTCGGCTTGCGGGGATTCAATCTATGCCTGCCCCGGACACGCAACCCGCTCGACGACCAGATCACCACTTGGCAGGGAGCTCATCGGTTTGAAGGAGGATCGGACATGAC
>WHTT01000264.1 GCA_009377605.1 Luteitalea sp. | reverse complement strand
AACAAGTATTTCTAATCAACAAGCCGTCAACGGCCGCCGACGTGCCGCACCTCCCGGCCGTGACGCGAAACCTCCCGCCGCCGCTTGAAGAGCGGCACCACGGATCGCATCGCGTCGGAGGAGGCCTCTTACACCATCCTCGTGACGCCGGAGGGCTATCTGCTCCTCTGGGATACCACGTTCGCTCCTTATGGAGAGACGGACGAGATCGTGTTCGGCGATCAGGAAGAGATGGGCCTCGGCATCCGGCTGCAGACGCGCCTGGCCGAGCAGTTCGGCGGTGCGCTCACCGATGCGGAGGGTCGGACGGGCGCCGAGAACATCTGGAGTACGCAGTCGGACTGGGTTGACTACAGCGGCACCTTCGAGGGCAAGTGGATTGGGATGACAGTGATGCCGCACCCGGCCAACTTCAGGAAGAGCTGGTACCACGCGCGCGACTACGGCTTCACGGCCGCCAACCCGTTCGGGCGCGCGGCGATGAAGGCGGGGCCCAAGAGCGAGGTCACCGTGCGAAAGGGCGAGACACTCCGACTCCGCTACGGCGTGCTGATCCACTCGTCCGAGTCGAGGCAGGAGACCGACATTGCAGCAGCCTACCAGCGGTATCTCACGACGGCGGGCAGGGAGTAACTTCCTCGCGGATGGCTGAAGACGCGAAGTATCCGCTGCAGGGCGTG
>WHTT01000263.1 GCA_009377605.1 Luteitalea sp. | reverse complement strand
AGTCGCCAAGTGTATTTCCACCGGCTCGACCGCGGATAGAAAGCCCCTTCGGCGTATGAGTGTCGGGCCGAGTACGGAGTGTACCGACGACCGACGGCTCTTTGAGAAACCAGCCCGACCACGCGGAACTGATCGACGAGCTCGTGCTCGATGTACCCGGCTGCCGCTCGATTTTGATCGGCCGGCCAATCATTTCGTTGGCGTGACGACGAGAGCGCCGAAACCGACGCCGCTTTCGTTGCCCACCCAGAGCCCAAGCCGGCCGACATCGAGCTGTCCGAGCTTTAACGCGATCGAGCGGCGCATAGCGAAGCGAGTCGCGTATGCTCCGAGACTCAGCCGCGTACCCACGAGCGTGTCATCCAGCAAAGCAACACGGCCGGATTCCGTACACCCTCTATTCCTGCCGCAGGGCAATCATTGGATCGATGCGCGAGGCGCGCCAGGCCGGAATGAACGCCGCCATGAGCGACACCACCAGCAGCGCTGCTGCGCTGATGACGAAGACCGACAAGTCTGCGGCGTTGACCCCGAAGAGCTGGCTTTGCACAAACCGTCCGGAAAGCAGTCCGGCCACGAGGCCGGCGGCCGTTCCGAGCACAACGACCAGGAGCATTTCGCCCATCACAAGGCGCACAACCCGTCCCTTATCGGCGCCCAGCGCCATGCGGATTCCGAGCTCC
>WHTT01000262.1 GCA_009377605.1 Luteitalea sp. | reverse complement strand
GTCATCCGCCACCGCGGGTCGGTCGTGCTGATTCCGCAGCCGTCCGCGGACTGCGTCACGCTCGTGTATCAGTACCGTTACGCGATCGACCAATGGGTTTGGGAGCTTCCCGCGGGCAGCCTCGAACCGGGCGAGGAGCCGGAGGACGCCGCGCGCCGGGAGTGTCATGAAGAGGTCGGCCTTGTGCCGGACCACGTCGAGCGACTTGCCATCTTCTACCCGACACCCGGTTACTCCGACGAGGTGATGCTCTTCTATCGTCTAACAGGTCTCCAGAGGCGACGAAGCCGGCGGAACCTGACGAAGAGGAAGCGCTCGAACCGCGCACATTCACGCTCGCCGAGCTGAGCGGGATGCTCGCACGCGGGGAGATCGTCGATATGAAGACGGCTCTGGGGGTTCGGTTGGTTGCGGGGCGCGACGAAGGAGGTGACACGGTGAGGGGTGACAAGGTGACAAGGTGACGGTGGTTACTTGGACGATTGAGGTGAAGGTCAAATGGAGTGACACCTCGCAGCGTCAGCTTTCACCACGAAGGCACGAAGATCACGAAGATCATTTTGTAATCTTTGTGATCTTCGTGTCTTCGTGGTTTCAAACGACGGTGGAAGCAGCACCCGTACTCGATGCCCACCCCCGTCATCGAAATAGTCACCGTCACCTTGTCACCCGCTCACCGTGTCACC
>WHTT01000261.1:382-686 GCA_009377605.1 Luteitalea sp. | reverse complement strand
CATCTCGCGGACCGCCCAGCGCAGTGCGTTGGCGGCGAGCTTCGGATCGACCACGACCGGTGTGAGCAGGTGCGGGATGTCTTCATACATGCCCAACTCGAGCCGCTTCGGGTCGATCATGATGAACCGCACCTCGTCCGGAGTGGCCCGGTACAGGATGCTGGTGATCATCCCGTTGAGACCGACGGACTTGCCGGTGCCGGTCGATCCCGCGATGAGCAAATGCGGCATGGTGGCAAGATCCGCGACGGATGGCTCGCCGTGAATCGACTTACCAAGTGCCAGCGTGAGCTTCGACGCTGAC
>WHTT01000261.1:0-372 GCA_009377605.1 Luteitalea sp. | reverse complement strand
ACGCTGACCGGCGATACGGCTCGGACTCGAGCAGCTCTCTGAGCGCAATCTGCTCGCGCTGGGCGTTGGGGATCTGAATGCCAACGGTCGACTTGCCGGGGATCCGGTCGATGAGCACTGACTCGGCGCGCATGGCGAGGCAGAGGTCCTCGGCGAGGCCGGTCACCTTGCTGTACTTCACGCCTGCATCCGGTTTGAACTCGAACGTCGTCACCACCGGGCCAGGGTGGATTTGCACGACATTGCCCTCGACCGCGAACTCACGACACTTGTCTTCGAGCAGCCGTGCGGCTTCCATGAGCTCGCGCTCGTCGATCGTGCGCTCTTCTGGTGGGCTATCGAGCAAGGCTTGCGGCGGCAGTGTGAAGTCGC
>WHTT01000260.1 GCA_009377605.1 Luteitalea sp. | reverse complement strand
GCCAGTCAGGGCGGCGTGGAGCCCGTCATCGCCTTGGCCGCTGACGTCGACGATGAAGCCGTTCTCGACGAGCCCGTTCCGCAGGTAGGAGGCGGCTTTCACCTCGTCTTCGACCACCAGGATCTTCATGGCTCGCTCGACAGTATTACCGACGAATTCACTGGCGCAACGGCCTGTGCGACCCGTTCAGCGTCCGGTGCTCGCGCCGCTCAAGGCCGGATCGTCGCCTGGTTGCGCCACTGACCGGCGACACCAACGTACACGTGATGTGACGCGGACTGAAGGTCAGAGCGACCCAGTTGCCGATCTCCAAGAGACTCACGGCGCGGTGCCGCCTCGACTCCTAGCATGCACCCTGCACAGTTGCTGAAACAGCTCTCGGCGCCAGAACGCTCCCATCATTCTTCAACTCCTCATCCGACCTGGCCCCGGACGCCATGTACGACGCGATTCGTGCCAGCGGGCATTGGGTCGTCCCAGCGTAGGAGAATTGACGGTCCCGAATGCGCGGCTGGGCTTGACCGATCCGTCCGACGGTGGAGCCGGCAGCGGGAGATGCTGGCGCTGCCTTGACGAAGCGCCATTCGATCGTCATCGCCTTCCGCGCGCCGCCATGAGGAAGCAGGGTACAGCGGCCACCTGCACGATCACGGAAAACGCGAGCAGCGCGGGCATGGAGCGGCCGTAGAGC
>WHTT01000259.1 GCA_009377605.1 Luteitalea sp. | reverse complement strand
GGGGAGCACATCGGCAAGATCGTCCTGGACGTGTGACGGCGTCGGGAGGGATTAGCACTACTTTGTTAGATTCTCAGCGGAGGATCGCGCTGGAATCTGGCCAATAAGTCCAGCCACTTGGGCCGGGTAATGAAAAACAACATCGCGACGAGTTCGCGAACCAGGTTGCGAATCGCCGGAAACGTGGGCAGCGGCTGCGTCCCACGCCGGCGCTCGAGTTGCAGGAACGTGTACGTCAGCGCCGCCAGCACCGCATGATGGTGCCACCCGCGCCAGCTGCGGCCTTCGAAGTGATCGAGGCCGAGTTCGCCTTTGAGCTCGTGATAATGCTGTTCGATCTTCCACCGCGTATGTGCCAGAGTGACCAGCGCTTTGAGCGCCATCGTGGCCGGCGCCTGAATGAAGTAGTACTTCGGGTCGTCTTTGCCGCTCAGCGGGCGTTCGCAGAGCAGCCAGCAGTCGCGCGAGCTTTTCGCCGGCCGCACGCGCAGCGCGACAAAGCGCGCCGCGAGCGGGCCCTTGGTCCCCTGGCCCCAGCAGACGCGCCGCCACCGGTGTCGCGGCAGGCGCGCCGCCACCGCCTCCACGGCCCGGCTGGCCCGGGCGCGCGGGAGCCAGACCCGCAAGAAGGGCGGCACGCCGAGCGCATAGCGGAGCCCCATGCGCTCGAGGGCCGTGCGAAACGTGATCACTTTG
>WHTT01000258.1 GCA_009377605.1 Luteitalea sp. | reverse complement strand
TAGGCCTGCCCGCCGGCCACGGCCGCCGACGACCCGCCCGACGAGCCACCGGGAACGGCCGTTTCGTCCCACGGGTTGCGCACCGGGCCGTAGGCACTGTTCTCGTTGCTCGAGCCCATGGCGAACTCGTCGCAGTTCGTCTTGCCGAGCAGGATCGCGCCGGCACGCTCGAGCGCCTCCTGGGCGGCCGATGGATACGGCGACCGGTAGCCGGAGAGGATGAAGCTGCCGGCCGTGGTCGGCAGGCCGCCCGGGAGGTCGTTCCCGTCCATGTCGAGGGCCCGGGTGACGAAGATGTCCTTGAGGGCATACGGGATGCCGAGGAGCGGCCGCCCGTCGCCGTCGCGATCAAGCTCGGCGTCCGCGGCGTCGGCGGCCGCGCGGGCGGCATCGGCGTCGACGGCGAGGAACGTGTTCAGGCGCTCGCCGTCTCGCTCGATGCGGGCCAGGCAGGCGTCGGTCAGCTCGCGGGCGCTCACCTCGCGCGCACGGAGCGCGGCGGCAACCTCGGTGATCGTGCGATCCGCCATCGGCAGCCGAGGCAGATCGGGCACGTCCCGGCGCCGACGCGTCGACCGCACCCGCCGCGACGACCCCTGGCCACTGTCGCTGTCGGCGCCAACGTCCGGGTCCGCAGTCTCGGAATCGTCGCTGCTGGCGTCGTCCTCGCCCTGGTCATGGCCCTCGTCGTCGGCCTG
>WHTT01000257.1 GCA_009377605.1 Luteitalea sp. | reverse complement strand
CGGCGGCAACCTCGGTGGTGTCTCGGACGTCAGGAATCACAGCCTGGCGTACGGCCTCGATTACACGTTCTCCCCCTCGCTGCTCGCTGACTTCCGTTTTGGCTTCTTCCGCTACGACGTGAACGTGCTGCCGTTCGACTTCGGGAGCACGCCGGCGCGCGACGCAGGGATTCCGGGGCTCAACCTCGACGAAACGTTTACCAGCTCCCTGCCGGCCTTCTTTCTGCGCGCCAACCAGCCCGACATGAACTGGGGCTCGGGCCTCAACGTCAACGGCTGTAACTGTCCGCTGGACCAGGACGAAAAGCAGTGGCAGATCGTCGGCAACGTGACGAAGCTGTTCGGGAATCATACGGTGAAGGTCGGGGTCGATGTACGACGCGCCTACAATCTGCGTGTCCCGAGTGACAGTCACCGATCGGGCGAGCTGACCTTTGAGGGCCAGCGGACGAGCGGCGGATCCACTCGCGGGGGCGGCCTCGGGCTGGCAACGTTCCTTCTCGGTGACGTCACCTCGTTCCGCCGATACTTCAGCGAGCGCACGGACGCGCGGGAGCGCCAGTGGCGGCACTTCTACTACGCGCAGGACACGTGGCGGGTGAATCCCAAGCTCACACTGAACTATGGGCTGAGGCTCGACATCATCAACCCGCAGACGATGAACGAGGCAGGAAACGGCGGCTACCTCGATTTCGAGACCGG
>WHTT01000256.1 GCA_009377605.1 Luteitalea sp. | reverse complement strand
CGACGCCCTCCCAACCGATGAACATCACCAGCAGGTTCGCGCCCAGCACGAGGAGGAGCATGAAGGCGGCAAACAGGTTCAGGTACGAAAAGTAGCGCGCGTACTCGTGCTCCGCTTCCTCGTGCATGTAGGCCGTCGAGTAGACATGGATGAGAAACCCAATGCCGGACACGACGAGGCACATCAGCGCCGCGAGCGGATCGAGACGCAACGTCAACGGAGCCTGGAACCGGCCCGAGGAAATCCATGTAAAGACGGTCTCGTCGACGACCCGTGCATCGGCCGGCAAGCCCAGCAGGCGCCAGAACGCGACCGCCGCCACGCCAAACGAGAGGAGCATGGCGAGACACGCCAGGCCCCCCGAGGCGGCCTTGGACAGACGCCGCCCAATGAGGGCGTTGATGATGAACCCGATCAACGGAAAGAGAGGGATGAGCGCGAGCATCGATTACCACTTCAACGACGTGAACGCATCCGGACTCAACGTCTCACCGTGCCTGAAGAGCGCAATGACGAGCGCGAGTCCAACGGCGGCCTCCGCAGCGGCCACGGTCATCACGAAGAACACGATGATCTGACCGTCGACCGAGCCCAAGTAGCGCCCGACCGCAACGAACGTCAGGTTGACCGCGTTCAGCTGATCTCGATCGACAACAGCAGCGTGATGACGTTCCGCCGGAGGAACACGCCGGATGTGCCGATCG
>WHTT01000255.1:407-714 GCA_009377605.1 Luteitalea sp. | reverse complement strand
GTGTATTGGGACTTCAGGGCCGTGAACCCGAGCTCTACGAACCCGGAGAGCCTCTCTGCGATTGCGGCCGGAGATCCCGACACTAGGTCGGGCCGGCGGTCCGCGCGCTCGTGTTCGTCCACGCGCACCTCCAGGCTGTAGACGCAGTGATCTCGTTCGGGGCGCCCGGCTCGCGTCGCGCTCCGAGCATGGAGCCGAATTCTGTCTCACTCAGCTGCTAGCGTCGTCCTATGGCAGCAAAAGACTGGGTGATCATCGACATCCCGGATCGGTTGGCCATCGGGCCGCAGGGGCTCCGCAATCGGTG
>WHTT01000255.1:0-397 GCA_009377605.1 Luteitalea sp. | reverse complement strand
TGGTAGAGGTACTTCATACTGACCGGCTGGCTGTTGGCCACGTTCGAGCCAATGAACACCACGAGATCGCTTCCGATCCAGTCCTCGTAGGAGCAAGTGGTCGCCGCGACGCCGACCGCTTCTTTCAGTCCCGCGGTACTGGGCGCGTGGCACACGCGTGCGGCGTTGTCGATGGCGTTCGTTCCGATCGCGCGCGCCATCTTCTGGGCCGCGTAGTAGTTCTCGTTGGGCTGCCCGCGGCTCGTCATGTAGAAGCCGAGGCGATCCGGTGAGCTCGCGCGGATGCGATCCGCGATGAGACCGAGGGCCGCGTCCCAACTCACGCGGGTGAAGCCGCGCTCGCCTTTGCGTCTGACCATCGGACACGGAAGCCGCCCGAGGTCCCGCAACTCTCCAC
>WHTT01000254.1 GCA_009377605.1 Luteitalea sp. | reverse complement strand
CTTCCCCTTCCTGGACGGCATCCAGATCGCGGCCCAGGCCGGCGTCACCGCCATCATCCAGCCCGGCGGCAGCATCCGTGACGAGATGGCGATCGAGGTGGCCGACCGCCATCACATGGCGATGGTCTTCACCGGCCGGCGCCACTTCAGGCACTAGACCGATGGAATCGCGGGCACCCGTCGAGAAGGTCATCATCGCGGAGGCCATCCGCGCCACCGAGGCCGGCGCCATCGCGGCCGCCCGCCTCATGGGCCGTGGAGACCGGGATGGGGCGGACCAGGCGGCCGTCACCGCCATGCGCAAGGCGATGGACGATGCCGACATCAGCGGCACCATCGTCATCGGCGAGGGAGAGCGCGATTCCGCGCCGATGCTCTACATCGGCGAGCAGGTCGGCAACCCGGATGCGGCAACCTCCATCGACATCGCGGTGGATCCGCTGGAGGGCACGAACCTGGTGGCAACCGGATCCACCAACGCCACGGCGGTCCTCGCCGCCTCCGAGCCGGGCGGCCTCATGCACGCGCCGGACACCTACCTCGAGAAGCTGATCGTGGGACCGATGGTCGCGGGCCACGTGAGCATCAACGACCCGGTCGCGCAGACGCTCGGCACCATCGCGGAGCGCCTGGGACGCGGCGTGTACGACATCACGGTGGTCATCCTGGACCGGCCGCGCCACGAACAGCTGATCGCGGACGTTCGGGCGGCCGGCGCG
>WHTT01000253.1:411-727 GCA_009377605.1 Luteitalea sp. | reverse complement strand
AGATTAGCCGGTTTAACAAGGCCAGCCCGGGGCTTACTCGAATACCCTCAGGGGTAAGATAATCCTTACTGCCTGTGGCCGACACTTGCCACGCTTCGGTTTCGGGGAATCGGGCTTTAAAATAGCGAAGACTCCGGTCAACATCGGCGTCTCCCCATTTGCATTCAACCATCAGTTGCGGTCGTCGCCCCTCGACCACCACGAAATCCACCTCGCGGCCGTCCGTGTCGCGGAAGTAGCGCAGATCGAGATCAAGTCCCCCGGCATCCTGCTCGAAGTGCGCCCATTTCAACAGGTGCGAGGCGACGAGATTTTC
>WHTT01000253.1:0-401 GCA_009377605.1 Luteitalea sp. | reverse complement strand
GTCTTCGCGAAGGGCGTTGATGGACAGCGGAGAGCCCACCAGCTCAGGCAGGCGGAGAACCAGAAGTTCAAGGTTGCCGAGGTCCTGGATGCGCTCCAGTCCAGCCACCTCCTCCCGCACCAGCCGATTTCGATATTCGCGCGACCACCGTCGCGCCTCGACCTCGGAGCCGCTCAGGAAAGGTTCGGGAAACCCTCCCAATTTGAGCAAATCGGCAAACCCGGCGGACGTGCGAATGGCCAGTTCCTTTGCCGAGAACGGGTGCAGCCGCAACATGTGATATCGCCCCTGAAGCGAATCGCCGCCAAAACGATAGAAATCGAGCCGAGCGCTTCCGGTCACCAAAATTCTCTGGCCGCGCCTTCTTCCATCGTAGAGTCCTTTGAGTAAGTTGCGCCATG
>WHTT01000252.1 GCA_009377605.1 Luteitalea sp. | reverse complement strand
AAAACGGGGGCTGTCCCACTGCTGTCCGGTTGACACTTACCGTCTCGGCCGCAACGGTCACATCGTCAACGGGTTACGGTCATCCATGAGCGCGCACGACTTCAATTTGCCTGTAACGTTCAGCCACTTCGTCCCCCAAGGAGCGGCTGATGTACGACGGGCAGATCGTGTTCGCGCAACTGATGGAACGCATTCCTCGACGGCCGTTCGACACGTGCGTGCGGCGGTATCACGGGCAGCGGCGGGTGCGCCGCTTTGCGTGCCGCGATCAATTCCTCTGCATGGCGTTCGCGCAGTTGACGGGGCGCGACTCGCTCCGCGACATCGAGATGTGTCTGCGGGCGATGGGATCGAAGTTGTACCACGCCGGGTTTCGCAGTCGCGTGTCGCGCAGCACCTTGGCCGACGCCAACGAACACCGCGACTGGCGGATCTGGGCGGACCTGGCGGCCGTGCTCATCGCGCACGCGCGCACGCAGTACGCCACCGACGCCCTGAGCGTCACGTTGGCCCAGACCGTGTACGCCTTCGACTCCACGACGATCGATCTGTGCCTGTCGCTGTTTCCGTGGGCGTGGTTCATGCGACACAAGGGCGCGGTCAAGCTGCACACGCTGATCGACCTGCGCGGCAATATCCCGTGTTTTCTCCGGATTACACACGGCAAGGTGCCCGATGTGAGCGGGCTGGACCACCTCCCGCTCGAACCGGGCGCGTACTATGTGATGGA
>WHTT01000251.1 GCA_009377605.1 Luteitalea sp. | reverse complement strand
GGTTTCAGGCGCGGCCGATTCGCCTTCGGCTCATCGGACCGGGCTCGAATCCCTGGCTCCCAGCCGACTCAGCGCAGTGGGGACCCGTGTGCCGGCCGGGCGCGTCCGACGCCGTGATCCCGGCTGTTGCTGCGGCTGTTAATGCGGCCGTCCGTGGCGTGTGTGGCCGCTCAGATACGTGGCGAGGCCGTGGCCTGTACGGGGCGGCGCCGCTGTGTCCGATAAGGGGCATTCCGTTGACTGCCACTCCGTTGGCCGCTGCCCGCGAAACCCGCTCTGATAGTTGCTATCGTCTGGCTTGATGAGTGGGGCCGCCTCAAAGGCGGTCGCCCTCGTTGTGACGTTGCCGTGAGCAGGGAGCGCCGTGGTGCTAGAAGCGCCCCTGCTCGTCCTCTGCTTCTTGCGCACGAATGTAGGCCTTCACGTGCGTCGAGCACCCGTGAGCCGCGCAGAATGCTGCGAGCGCATCCTTAACTTCTTTCCGCGCTCGGCGCTCAGCGCGACTCCGCCTGTATTTGACAACGGCAGATCGGATCTTCTCGACGCCGTCGAAGATCAGTTCGCCAACAGAGGGCAAGCCAAAGGTGAGATCGAATGCGTCCTCTTGACGTGGCGTTAGAACGTGCGGCCGCACGCGGACCTCCACATGGACATGGAACATCGGCATGTCGCTTGACGTGTCGACACCGCGCAGAAACCGCTGCTGTTGCTCCTGTCGCTCCAGCGCCGCGCGAATCCGCTCC
>WHTT01000250.1:560-768 GCA_009377605.1 Luteitalea sp. | reverse complement strand
CAGACCTGGAACCTCACTGTCCAGCGAGAGCTGCTCGCCGATCTGGCGGTCGAGATCAGCTATCTTGGGAAGCGCGGAACGCACCTCGAGCGAGACGTTTCGTTCAACCAGCCCGACCCCGGCCCAGGGGACATTCAGGAGCGACGGCCGTTTCCTCGGTTTGGCGCTGGCATTCTGCGCGACGATCGAGCCAGCAGCTCGTACAACG
>WHTT01000250.1:0-550 GCA_009377605.1 Luteitalea sp. | reverse complement strand
ATGGACGATGTGAGCAGCGACATTGGCGGAACCATTCAGAATCCGAAAAACCTTGACGCCGAGCATGCGGTGTCCGATTTCGACGTCACGCACAACTTCGTGTTCAGCGCTAGACGCGCCAGAAACTTGACCCAACAGGTCAAGTTTCGGCGCCTCAAGAGTTCTAGCGGGCGGCGCGCTCGGCGAGCGCGCCCTACCATGTCAAATAAGGCTTGATCCAGGCAACCACGCGAACTGGCACATGGCGCTGAGTCTCCACAGAACAAATTCTGCTTAGACGCAAGACCGTCTACCATCGGTATAGATCGCTGGCGTTGGATGCGGCCAGGACCGAGGATTCGTGTTGGGAGCACGTCAGGCAATGAAGATGCGTGAGCAGATTTCGAGTCTCTTGCAGCACACTGAGCGCCATGCCGCCGCATGGTTCGCATCACTCGATGCCCGCCCGGTGTGTGCGACGGCAACGGGCGACGAGCTGCGGCAGATGCTGGGCGGCAACCTTCCGAACGACGGAATCGAGCCGCACGCCGTCACGAAACTGCTGGCGGAG
>WHTT01000249.1 GCA_009377605.1 Luteitalea sp. | reverse complement strand
AGCGGACCGGCAAATCTAATTGTCGTTGGCCGGCAAATCTAATTGTCGTTGATCACCCCCTGGTCAAATTCCAGTACCCGTTCGCGGACGAGCCTTTTGATGTGCGAGCGGTGCGCAACCCTCAGATCTCGCCTGATGGATCGCGGGTGGTCTTCAGCGCGCTCGACCGCCTGTGGATTGCAGACCTACCGCCGTCGGATCCTACGGACAACACCCGGTCGGACGGTGACGGTCCGTCGGTCGTCCCGCGGCGGGTAACCGCTTCCGACAGAGGTGAATTCTTCCCGGCGTGGTCGCCGGATGGGCAATACATCGCCTACACCACGTGGAGCGACAGCGATGGTGGCGGGATCTATCGCATCCGTGCGGATGGACGGGGTAAGCCGAAGCGGCTAACCGAGGAACCCGGTGTGTACGCCAAAACGGCCTGGGATTCCACTGGAGACCACGTGCTCGGCGTTCGGTCAGCGCCGGACACATGGCGAGTGCTTCGCACCGCCGAGCCGCAGGCAGGCGAGCTCAGCCCCCCCGAACTCATCGCGGTACCAGGGAGGGGCGGCACGCTTCGTTCCATAACGCCACTGCACGTTTATCTGAGAGGGCTGACTTGGAAGCTGCAATCCCTCGTGTACGGCCAACCGCACGTGCTTCCTGGTATCGGTCGCATGCTGATCTACGAGCAGGATCGTGGGCTTGTTGGCATCTCCCTCGCGGACGGGCGGCGTGAGCTCTGGCTCGCTCTCTCCGAAGATGAGTACGACGATCGTGTTCGCAAGG
>WHTT01000248.1 GCA_009377605.1 Luteitalea sp. | reverse complement strand
GTCGCCACCCGACCCGTTTGACGCGGTCAGCTGCGCCGTCTGAATCCAATTACCGCCGGCCTCTGTGAATACGTACGCGGCGCCCTGGCCGCTGTTGCCGTCGACATCGGCGTAAGGCGCGCCGACGACCGCCGTGTTGCCGTTGATCGCCACGGACCTGCCGAAGAGATCGCCCGCCGCCCCACCTGACGCGGTCAGTTGCGCCGTCTGCGTCCAGGTGTCACCGACCCGCGTAAGGACATAAGCTGCATCCTGGTTGGTGGTCCCACCGACGTCGGCGAAAAGCGCGCCGACGACCACAGTGCTGCCGTCGATCGCCACGGAGCTGCCAAAGTGGTCGAGTGCCGCCCCGCCTGACGCGGTCAGCTTCGCCTGCTCGACGAAGTAGAAAGGGAAATCGAAGCCCTGGGCGGACGGCTGCGCGATCATCCCTCCAAGAAGGATGCCGAGGACGGCGACGAAACGACCCTTCGAGGACCTCACCCCTCGACTTCGCTCGGGGTGACCCTGAGCTTGTCGAAGGGTCAGGGTCGCCCTGAGCCCTGTCGTCCCTCGACGTTGCTCGGGACGACCCTGAGCCTGTCGAAGGGTCGAAGGGCGAATGCTGACTGATCTTCTAAACATGATGTGTCCTTCAATGCTGCAGGTGCGGTTGGTGTCGCGGGGGGTAAGCTTTCTGTGCCGAAGCCGCGGAGCCTCGCGTTCCCACACCTACCAAGACAACGCCGTGCACCGGTGCACCGAACGCACGACCACTTAACTCCTGCGTACCTTCGT
>WHTT01000247.1 GCA_009377605.1 Luteitalea sp. | reverse complement strand
AGGCTCGCCAGTACAGCGTGAATGGCGAGCGGCGCAGCTTCGCGCTACTGCGCCCTATCGCTGACATCGCCGCACAGACTCGCCTCCGCGATCTCATCCTCGACGCTCACACAAGCGACGAGCGCAGCGATCCCTCCCACGAGTAGCGCACCATCCGCGGCAGGTCAATGCCACTGCCGTGGATCTCTCTCCGATGTTTCATCCGCACGCGCGTCCCAAGACGCGCGTGCCTTCTTTCCGTCAGCGCTTCAGGCAGGCAACTGGAGTGCCAACAGGGGGATTTCCATGATCCTGCGCGAACTCGTCCTCAGCTATCGACCGACCCGCGATGCCGACGATCAGCCGATCTGCGTATGCGTCCAGCCCGTTCGGGACCCGGCCGACGCGGCGCGTTTCCTGATACCGCTCCTCGCCGCCGAACCGCATGAGGTCATCGGCGGGTTGTACCTCAACACCAGACGCCACGTCCTGGGCTGGCGCCTGCTGGCTCGGGGCACACTTGACAGGGCCATCCTCACGCCCCGCGAAGCGCTGCAGCCAGCACTCCTCGTGAACGCCAGCGCCCTCCTCATTGCCCACTCGCATCCGAGCGGCATCTGTGACCCAAGCCCGGAGGACATTGCGCTGACCGGTCGACTCAAGCAGGCGGCCGCGCTCTTCGAAATTGAACTCCTGGACCATCTGATCATCGGTGTCGATGGCAAATGGTCAAGCCTTCAGAACTTGGGATTCTTCTGAGCTTCCACCCCAGCCCTGTCCCCTGTTACGAAGGGGACGG
>WHTT01000246.1 GCA_009377605.1 Luteitalea sp. | reverse complement strand
CTCGCGAAGCACGTGAACCTCGGGCCGGACGGGTACTCGCGCCGGATCGCCGTGGACGGGCAGCAGTACGGACCGTCGCGTCCCTGGGACACGATCAACAACAACTACGTCGACGTTGAGTTCTTCGACACAATGGGGACGCCGATCGTGCGGGGGCGGGCAATCGACGCGCGCGACGGCGGCCGAGCCCCAAAGGTGGCAGTCGTGAATGAGACGATGGCGACACGCTTTTGGCCGAATCGGGATCCGATCGGTCAACTCTTCACCCTCGTCGGCGACCCGAACGAGGCTGTCGAGGTGATCGGCGTGGCACGCAACGCGAAGTACTTCAACGCACTGGAACCGGCGGCGCTGTCGTACTTCTACCTGCCGTACCGGCAGCACCTGCAGGAGTCGATGACGCTCCACGTCCGCACGTCCACGACCGACGCGCTCGCGCTGGTGCCTGCACTGCGGCGCGAAGTGCAGGCGCTCGCCCCGGACCTGCCGATGGTCGACCTGCGCAGCATGCGGGACGTATTCGAGAACAAGGGACTGCTGGCCGCGCGGCTGATGGCCCAGATGGTGGGCGTGATGGGCCTCATCGGCGCGACGCTCGCGATCGTCGGCCTCTACGCCGTGATGGCGTTCGTCGTGACCCACCGCACGCGCGAGATCGGCATCCGCATGGCGCTCGGCGCCACACGTGCGTCGGTCGCCCGCATGACCCTCGGCTGGGGCCTGAAGGCCGCCGTGGCCGGCCTCGTGCTCGGCCTGGCTCTCGCCCTCAGCCTCGCCAATGTGCTCCGCGATC
>WHTT01000245.1 GCA_009377605.1 Luteitalea sp. | reverse complement strand
GGGTGGCTGGCGCGGGCGCGGTGGACATGCGTTCATGGGCGACCGCTTCCCCGCGTTCCGCCACCTGGATCTCTCGGACGAGCAGCGCGAACAGATCCGCGCGATTCATGAGCAGCATCGAGACGAGCGACAGGCGCTCTCCGAGACGCTGTGGCCTGCGCGCGAGGCGCTGACCACCGCCGCGATGGCTGTGCCGGTCGACGAGGCCGAGATCCAGGCGCGGGCTGCCGACCTGGCTGCGGCCAAAATGGAGGCTGCGGTGCTGCAGGCACGCATTCAAGCCGAAGTCTTTCAAGTGTTGACGCCCGATCAGCAGGAGAAGGCGAAAGCCTGGCATGCGGAGCGCCAGCAGCGTCGCGCTGAATTCCACGAACGCCGTCTCGAGCGACAGCAGTCTGGCGAGCAGCCACGGCAGAACTGATCGACGAGGAGCGGTAGGGCGCGGCTTTAGCCGCGCCGCCGCTCCCGAGGAGCGATGACATGAAGCTCAAACTGGCAGCAGCGGCAATTGTGACGGTGGCGCTCGCCGTGTCTGTTGCCTACTACCGATCGGCTGCCGCCAGCGCGGAACCTCGCCTGGTTACGGCGAACGTGACACGTGGTCCCGTCGTGGAGACGGTGGAGGCCACGGGCACCGTCGAGCCCGTGGACGCGGTGGAGGTTGGCAGTCAGGTGACCGGGACGATCCAGACGCTAGCGGCAGACTTCAACGACCGCGTCACACGCGGCGACGTGATTGCGACGCTCGACCCAGCGTCGCTCGAGGCGCAGGTTCAGCAGGCGGAGGCGAGCGTGCTT
>WHTT01000244.1 GCA_009377605.1 Luteitalea sp. | reverse complement strand
ACGGTGTATTCACCGACCAGCAGGCTCGGCACCGAGTACGCGCCCTGGGCGTTGGTCGTGACGCTCGTGGTCACATCCGTGGCGACGTTCGTGACATCCACGGTGACACCGGGCAGCGCCACGCCCGTGCGGTCGGTGACGGTGCCGAGGATGGTGCCTCGTCCCTGCTGAGCGGACACGGGTGTGGCGGCGATGACGAAGGCGGCAAGCGCAAGAGCCCAGGGGCCACAGGCGCGACAACGGGCAGCGTGGCCCGGGCGACGTGGGCGGGCGTCGGGGGGCATAGCTACGCGACTCCTTTGCTGATGGAGGGGAAGAATAGATTGACAAATTGAAAATGTCAAATCTAAAATTTCAGTGGATAGATCTAGCGTGGCATAACCAGCGTCGGCCGTGTGTCCGGTCGCACGACCAGCAGAAAGGTGTAGGCCCGACCTTTAGGTCGGGCGCGCAGTCATCACACAGCCATGTCCATCGTCATCAGTCAGATCGGGAAATGCCTCGGCGTGCTCGCCGTGATGGGCACAGCAGCGTACGTCGCCGCCCTGCCGCCCCAGGCCCAAGCCGTGCTGCTGAACCAGAGCGGCTTCAACACCGACCGGCCGAAGCGCTTCACCGCACCCGGCGCCGAGGACGGTGCACGCTTCACCGTCGTCGGACGCGACGGCACCGTCCGCTTCCACGGCACCATCCAGGGCGGCGTCGGCGACTTCAGCGATTTCGGGCCCACCGATGGCCGCGACTTCCGCGTCGTCGTGGAGGGCGCGATGGGCGGGGGCGAGTCCGTGCCGTTCGGCATCGGCCC
>WHTT01000243.1:550-809 GCA_009377605.1 Luteitalea sp. | reverse complement strand
CGTGACGGCCGAGGCCGTCTTGAAGGTGTTCGCCGACCTGAATGCCGACGGACGGACCATCGTCGTGGTCACCCATGAAGCCGATATCAGATCGGTCGTCGGTCGAGAGGTGACCCTGGCGGATGGCCGCGTTGTGGACGACGAGCGGACGGGGGTCACCGCGTGACCGACCTGCTGACGGTCAAGTTGCGCCGGGACCTACGGGCATCGTGGTCCCGGTTTGTGCTGATGGTCATCGCGATCGCGGTCAGCCTGACGG
>WHTT01000243.1:0-540 GCA_009377605.1 Luteitalea sp. | reverse complement strand
GGGAGACCGGCAGCGCGTACATGAGCACCGAGCCGGCGTCGGCGACGATCGTGCTCGATCGGGCCATCGACACCGAGCGGATGGCGACGATCGCGACCCAGGTGAGCAACCGCCCGGGCGTCATCGAGGCGACCGGGCGCACCCAGTTCGACAGTGAAGTCGAGGTCAACGGCAGTTTGCGGGATGACCCGCTGCAGATATTCGTAGCGACGCCGGACGATGCGATGCGGATCGGGAAGTTCGAGGTGCAGCAGGGCAGCTGGCCGCCGCCACCGGGAGAAATCTTTGTCGGAGAGGACTCGCTCACCCTGCTCGACGTGGCGGTCGGCGACGCCGTGACCGTCAAGACACCGAGCGGCGAACCCGTTCGGCTGCGAGTGGCCGGCACGGTGTACGACCCGAGCCTCGCGCCCGCACCTCAGGAGCGGAGGGGCCACGCCTATCTGTCTACGGCGTCTCTCATCACGTCGGGGGGACGGGCCGCGTTGGATCAGTTGAAGATCCAGGTCGCCGATCGCGGAGAGGTGACGCCGAGTCGAG
>WHTT01000242.1 GCA_009377605.1 Luteitalea sp. | reverse complement strand
CGATACTTCAGACGCTGGCGAGGTGTCCATGGACGCGACGCGCCGGGCGACACGCGGACGCCGCCGGGCGCGGGTACGGCGGCCAGGGCGAGCTCGATCGTTCTCGCCGTCACGCGGTTCGGCAACCCTGGACGGCCGACCCGTTCCCTTGGTCCGATTCGGCTCGCGACCGGCGGCGGTCTCATCCCGTTCGGTCTCAGCCGTCGACGCGCTCTCGCCCGACGGCTCGGGAAACGCCACGGTCGTGGCCGCCTGCCACAGTGCCTCCCAGTCGAAGGCAATGTCTGGAAACCGCGCTTCGATTTCCCGACGGGCCGTCTCGTCCAGCGGGAGCCGACCACTGCCCTTGGCGCCCTGAGAGGTGCGAAACCAATAGAGAGCTCGAGGGCGGCTGCGCCCACCATCACCGACCGGGTGCAACAAACAGAGATGCTCGATGCCGCGCTTGTCGCGCAGAATGCGCAGAAACGGCAATGTTAACCCTTAACGTCGTCTTCGCGCGCCGGCGCCTTTGGTCGGGCGCTTGCCCGTCTTACGCGCTGGCGGCGCCTTGCGGGCCGCCGCCGCACGGCTCGGCCGTTGGGGCCGCCTGGCCCGCCGGACCACCGCCTCTGCAGCGCGCTTCGCCGTGGCCCGAGGCGCCGTCCTGGAAGTCTTCCTGGCGGGTCGGGCCACACGCGGCCGAGCCGGACGCTTCGTCGTCCTCTTGGCACGCGTGGATTTTTTCGCCGCCTCGGCCGCCCGCGGACCTCCCGCGGGCGTGCGAGAAATTTGTGTGAACCTGACGTGCTCTCCCAGCGTGAGATAGCTCCAGATC
>WHTT01000241.1 GCA_009377605.1 Luteitalea sp. | reverse complement strand
GGCGCGGTCGCCCGCGCCGTCGGCGCCAGCGACGTCGGGGGCTACCTCGACATCGTCGCGGACTTCACCGTCTACGGCGCGTTCGTCGTCGGGGTCGCGGTTGCCGTGCCCGACGCCCGGCTCGCCTGCGCGGTGCTGCTGCTCACCTACTACGTCAACGGCACCGCCCTGCTCGCGTTCTCCTCGCTGGCCGAGCGCCAGCGGCTCGAGGGGCGCGACGACCGGTCGGTCCGGTTCGTCGGGGGGCTGGCCGAGGGGACGGAGACGATCGCGGTCCACAGCCTGTTCTGCCTGCTTCCCGGCGCGGCTGCGACGATCGCGTGGGCCTTCGCCGCTGCGGTCGCCCTCACGGCGGCGTGGCGGGTCCGGCTCGCCGTGCGAGCCCTGCGGCGGACCTGAGGCGCTGCCGGCTGAAGCGCCGAATGGGCAGCCCGGCGTGCGCGAGGCTGGTTGATGACGGCAGCGCCGCCGAAGTCCAAGGCGCAACGGGCGGAGGAGAGAAGGCAGGCGGCGGCGCGGCGGGCCCGCGTCCGCAGCGGACTGGTGACCGCCGCCGTGGCCGTGGTCGTCCTCGGCCGATCCCGGGGTGTCGGTGGTGGCATCGAAGGGAGAAACGAATGTATGGCAATCGAGATCATCGCCGTCCGTCGACACCCCGGTGTCGACGACCGCCACCACCACTCCCTCACCCGAGGAGATGTTCCAGGCCTGCTCGGCCTGGATCTTGGGCATGTGCCACTGCAACTCGTAGAACTGGTCGTTGGGCGTGAACGCCACGGCGGCGTCACCCTGGGTGGCCGACCCGAGTGGCTGTCCCC
>WHTT01000240.1 GCA_009377605.1 Luteitalea sp. | reverse complement strand
CAAGGCGCGTGCCTCGACCCGGACGACGGTGGTTGTGATTCCGGTGGACGGACAGCAGAGCGTCGGCAGTTATGAGACGTGGTGGGACGTGCCGATCGCGGAAGCCTCTTCGGTGGCTGACGTGCAGCGCGCACGTGCGGCCTACGAGGCCCATCGAACACGCGAGCGCCACTTCCTCTGAGGTACACGCGCTGACGCGTGGTTGGGGAGGGAACCACGAAGGTCACGAAGATCTCAACCACGAAGAACACGAAGATCACGAAGGTAAAGTTAGTCCTGGGCTCTTTGCTTCGTGCTCTTCGTGTTCTTCGTGGTGAACATTTTTCGTGTGCTTCGTGGTGAACGCTCTTCGCGTTCTTCGTGGTAAACCCTCTTCGTGGTTGAGCAACTATGGATCAGGCCCGCTCGGCGCGCCGCATGGCGCGTAGCTCATAGCCGCACGATTCACGGATCGACAGAGCGCTCTTCATGACGACGGTACGAGAGCGGCGAGCCTGGCCGTCGCGGCCGCCGGCCTCGACGGTGTCGATCAGTAAGCGCCCGCCCTCGCGACCCACTTCGTACTTGGGAAAGTTGACAGTGGTGAGGCGGGGCCGAAACGAATCGAGCCAGGGATGATCGTCACAGGTGGCAATACCAACGTCGTGCGGGCACTCGAGCTGGTATTGACGCAGCGCCCGCATGAAGCCCACGGTCATGAGGTAATTGCCGATGAAGACGGCGTCAGGCTTGCGGCGCAGCAACTCGATGCCAGCGGCATAGCCTGCTTCTACACGGAAGTCGCCGTGCTCGATCAGAGCAGGATCGAACGTGATGCGGAACTCTTTCAAG
>WHTT01000239.1 GCA_009377605.1 Luteitalea sp. | reverse complement strand
AGGGGACATTTCTATTTCGCTAAGAACGGGGACATTTCTATTTCGCCTTGACAAGAATCGGCGGGCCGGCTTGACGGTGCGGGGGAGTGGCCCTAGCATTGGACGAGAGGTAGCCCGTGCGGGATATCACGTTTACGGTCCATATTTTCCGCGAGAGAGATGTCTACGTCGCTCACGTGCCTGAACTCGACGTGTCGAGTTGCGGCGAGACGACGGACGCCGCACGCGAGAACATCCGAGATGCTGTTCGCGGGTTTCTGGAGACCTCTGAAGAGATGGGCACGCTGGCAGAGATTCTCGAAGAAGCGGGATACCAGCGGGAGGGGGGTGAATGGCGGGCGCCGGAATTTGTCGCCCTCGACCGTCTGTCGGTCGGCCTCAGCTAGTGCCCGCTATCGCCCCGGTTCCGTATCAAATCCTGGTCAAGGTGTTCGAGCGAGACGGGTTCGTGTTCTCGCGCCAGTCGGGGGATCACTTGGTGTACACGAAGCCTGGGGTCAAGCGACCGCTCGTCATCCCGACCTACCGCCAGGTTCCGGTGTTCATCATCAAGAACCTGCTTCGGACCTCCGGCATGACACGGGAGCGGTACTTCGAGTTGTTGGGCTGATAGCTGAACGGTTGGGGGGAAGTGGTGACCTGGAGCCGATTGGGGCCGGGACCCAAGGGTCGTAGGGCGGCCCGAGCGGTAGGACGGGCGTCTGAAAATGGTAATGCAGTAGGAAAACGGGCTGACAGAAAGGTCGAAATCTCTTGGGAATAGCGGGGAACGCGGGCGGGCTCATAACCCAAAGGTCGCGGTTCAAATCCCGCCCCCGCAAATCCCACTTTCTAAACCA
>WHTT01000238.1:249-843 GCA_009377605.1 Luteitalea sp. | reverse complement strand
GGCACCGGATCCATGAAGTAGACGACTGGAATGAGCAATGCGACCGCCATGATTGCGGTCAGGCCAGGCACCGCTCCCATGAAGACCCCGTACACGGCGGAGGTAATGACCACCAGCCACACGTAGGGGTCGAGGAACACCTGTTGAATCGCTTGCACGAATGCTTGGTCCATCGGCTACGGCTTTCTCACCACCCAAGACGCCTTGAGGGAGCGGCACGCGGAGATAGATGGCAAATACCTGGTAGACGACGACGACCAGGATAAGCGTCACGACCAGCGCCACAGCCCACCGAACGCCGAGACGCCACATCAAGAAGGCAACAATCCCGAACCCGGTCACCACGAAGCCCAAAGTCTCCGCCAGCAGGAGGTAGAGGAGAATGCCACCCAGGACTTCAGCGATCCGGCCCGCGCCGCGCCAAGAAAAGATGTCCGATGACTCGGTCTTTGCAAGGCCTCCAGACGCCAGGAGCGTCGCGAGCACGACGAGACCGAGGGAGCCGAGAATCGCTGGAAAGACCATGGGACCGACGATCCCCTCGCCCATGTTCTTGAACGCGTCGCCGGTGAGCAGCTCGCCGAAGGACAGATC
>WHTT01000238.1:0-239 GCA_009377605.1 Luteitalea sp. | reverse complement strand
AAGCTTCTGCCGAACTCGTCCGGACCTTCGAACGCCCAATTGAAGCCGGCTTTTTCCATGAACTCTCGAAAGTCGTCACCGGTCACCACCCGCTCCAAGGCCACGCGCAACGCGTTGCTGACATCATCAGGGGTCTCGGCCGGCATCCCGATGCCACGCCACCCCTCGAGAACGAAGTCCACGCCCTGCTCGCTCAATGTGGTGATGTTCGGGAATTGCGCCAGGCGCTCATCAGCCAT
>WHTT01000237.1 GCA_009377605.1 Luteitalea sp. | reverse complement strand
CCGCCAGCGTTGATTCTGAGCCAGGATCAAACTCTCATGTTTAAGACTGTCGCCGTCACGTCACGAGCACACCGACCGGAATCGTTCCAGCCTGCGGCACTCGCACGTCACGGACATTCCTAACGCAAGAGCGAACCCTGCGTTTACTGTCTGGTCCAACCGGAGCAGCGCGACACGCCTGCCCGGCCAGCCACGAGCCGGCCAAGCACACGCCCCACAACGCCCCGATCAGGCTGATTCATGACGGGCTGATGTGTCTGCCTCCGCACCTGACGGTGCTTCGGCGAGACAAGTCCACCTTCGCGCCTACGGCGCTTCGGCGGACAAGTGCACGTTCTATCTAGTTTTCAAAGAACCGAGACCGCCAACGCGTCGCATCCCGCGCGTCGCGCTCGCCGTCGTCCCCCAACTCGTCAGGGGAACCTTACAATACTAGGGGAACACAGGCACCCTGTCAACCCCTTTTTACGTCGCCGAACCCGCAGTGCTAGCCCGAAGTACATGCACGGATTGGCTCTGGCCGGACGCTCCAGGTAGCACGCGCCCCTATGCACCTGCTCCATACCGCGTCCCCGTACGTTACGAGCATCGTCCAGTATAAAGAGCCGTTACCTCGCTGTCAAACCCAGCCCTAGTAAAAAGACAAGTGATAGATCCGGCCCCTGTATGTCTCCCTGAACTTTCGGTTGTTTTCAGTGCCGCCTTTCACGTTGGCACTGGCCCAGATTTCCGGCTCGACCCCCATCTTCACCAGCTTGTCGACGGTCATGGCGACCAGCGACTGAACGATGAAGGCGTTCGCCACAGTGGAAGCGGAAGAGACCTTCTGATCGAAACCCTCAATCTCGACCACAGCGTCAC
>WHTT01000236.1:405-863 GCA_009377605.1 Luteitalea sp. | reverse complement strand
AGATCCTCGCGGAATGGAAGCGCGTGACCGGCGTCACAGTGGTCGGGCTCGAGCGTCTCGGGGGTGAGCCGCTGACGCTCCTGCTCGAGAACGCGCCCGAACGTGAGGCGCTCGACGCGGTGCTGCGCGCCACGGCCGGACGTATGTACGTTGATCGCGACCAGCCGGCCGCCGGACAGTCGCAGTTCGATCGCATCGTCATCCTGCCAACCCGGTCGAAGCCTGCTGCAACCACAGCGTTAACCGCGGCGGCGCAGATCCCGCCCCATGCACATGATCAACCTCACGTGGAGCCACTACTCAATGAGGTTGCCGAGCAACAGATCGCCGCGGCAGAAGCCGAAGCAAGGGAGGCGTTCGCAGCCGCCACCTGGGGATCGGCCCAAGCCGACGATCAAACGGACGCCTCGAGCGCCTCGCGCACGCCGGTACCAGCTCCGATGAGTCCCGTCGTCGGG
>WHTT01000236.1:0-395 GCA_009377605.1 Luteitalea sp. | reverse complement strand
TTACCCGAGCGACGTCGACCGATTTCGACTACGCGAATCCGCAGAGCTACTTCCAGATGCGTGCGCGCCTGCGAATGCAACGTGAGGGCATAGCGATCTCATCCCAGACCGGTTCGGTGTATGTGCCGAGTGGGCAGAGCTCCGGTGGCGTGACGGTCGTCGGCGGAAACACGGGGAGCTCGCGGTCCTCGTCGCAGCAAGCCGGGCAGGGTGGGCAGTCGGGCTCATCGAACCAGCCCGACACCTCGATGCAGAGGGTGGCGATTCGGAAAACGCGCTGACTCGAAGCTGAGACTCTGTCGATGAAAACAAACGCCGCTGTTCTCAATGAAATGGAGCGTCCTGGCCCCTACGGGGAGACCAAGCCGCTGGCCATCGAGGAGCTGGAGATCGTC
>WHTT01000235.1 GCA_009377605.1 Luteitalea sp. | reverse complement strand
CCTCGATGTTAGACCAAAGGCGAACATGCACGTCTACGCACCTGGCGCAGAAGGTTACAGGGTGATCACGCTCACGCTCACGGAGACGCCGGGCGTCACAGCGAAGCCGGTCAGCTATCCGCCAGCCGGGATTTACTTCTTCGAGCCACTGGACGAGCACGTGCCTGTCTATAGCGATCCGTTTCGCCTCACGCAGGAAATCGCCGTGGGCGCCTCGAAAGAGATACAGGCCGCCCTCCAGAAACAAAAGACTCTCACCATCAGCGGACAGCTCGACTATCAGGCGTGTGACGACAAGCTGTGCTACCGCCCGGCGTCGATCCCTGTCTCGTGGTCGTTCACCGTGGCACCGCTGGAACGGAAGTAGCGCAGGCCTTTAGGCCTGCCTGCAGAGATTTCGCGCCGCGATCGGCAGGCCTAAAGGCCTGCGCTACGGATTGACAGTACAAGTGAATCCGTTGGATTAGAAGAACACGCGTGTGCCGAGCTCCACGCGGCGGCCACCACCAGCGGCCGTGGGCTGTCTGAAGTACGGCGACGTCATGACGCCGCCATAGCTGGTGAAGTTGGTCGTATTGAAAAGATTCTGTACATCGAGGTAGATCTCGACGCCACGCCGCCGCTCACCGCCGTCGCCGTCCCCGCCGGGACCGCCCAGGCCGGAGGCTGGGCCACCGTGGAGGTGGCCAAGCCGCCCGCGGACATCGCACCCGGGGACGAGTGGCGCGCCGAGCTGCTGATCAAGCAGCACGGGATCACGCCGCTCGACGGCCTGGAGCCGAGCGTGGAGATCAGCGACGGCGCCGGCGTCGTGCGGACGTTCCGGGCGCGGCCCGCCGGGCGCCCCGGGACGTACGTGGCCGAGGTGACCT
>WHTT01000234.1 GCA_009377605.1 Luteitalea sp. | reverse complement strand
ATGGTCACGGTCCTCGACCCGACGACATTGCAAGCCGTGGTGCCGCCAGCAGCGAGCGCGGCTCCCGTGCCCGTTGAGGTCACGACGAGGAACGGGTCGTCACCGTTCGGGCCCACGTTCACCTACAACGCTACGCCGGTCACGCCGCCCAACATTACGGGTGTCTCCCCGTCGAGCGGTGACATGGGCACAGAAGTAACGATCAGCGGCGAAGACTTCCAGACAACCGCCCCTGGCCCGACAGTCACCATCTGCAGTCAACTCGTCACGCCAGACTCGAGCTCTGCGACGGAGGTCGTCTTCACGGCGCCGGCGTGTGCGACGGGCGGACCGCAGGATGTCACGGTGACCAACCCGGATGGCGGTACCGATACGTTGCCCGCCAGCTTCGTGTATCCGGGTGCGGGCGTCAGTCTGCCGGCGATTGGCGGCATCAGCCCGGCGTCCGGTCCCGTCACGGGTGGCACACTCGTGACGATCTCCGGCGCGAACTTCCTCCTTGATACGAAGGTGAGGTTCGGCAGCGCGCCGTCACCCGCGGTCAGCGTGGATGGGCCAACAAGGCTGCAGGTCCAGGTGCCGCCCGCACCGGGCGGGGCAGTAGGCCCGGTAAACGTCGTGGTGACGACACCGATCGGATCCGCGACGCTGACCGCCGGGTTCACGTACACGTCCGAACCCGCACCCGTGCCGCCCAGCATCTCGGACATCTCGCCGTCGGAGGGCGATCCCGGGACGCCCGTGACAATCACCGGCGCTGGCTTCCAAGTGCCCGGCGTGACCGTCAGCCTCTGCGGTCAGTCGGTGACGCCAACGTCGGGGAGCGCGACCGAAATCAACTTCACGGCACCGACGTGCCAGGCAGGTGGACCG
>WHTT01000233.1:288-877 GCA_009377605.1 Luteitalea sp. | reverse complement strand
CTGAGGGCGGCCGATGTGGTCGGCCATGGTGGCGAACTCGTCGGTCGGACCGGTCCACTCGAGTTCGTCAACTGACTCGCTCACCGGCGAGTCGAGCTCAACGGTGGCGATGCGTCGGAACAGCACAGCGTCGGCGAAATTCTCCCGCAGCGTCGCGGCAAGCCTGCCCGCGCCGCGGACCGTCACCGCCCAATCGTCGGCGTCGGCGGGGATGTTCTCCAAGTGGCCGTACGCGGAAAGGACGGACGCTGTGGCCTTCGCGCCCCAGCCGGGAAGGCCCGGAAAGCCATCGGCGGTGTCACCGACCAGAGCGAGGTAATCGGGGATCGACTCCGGCCCGACGCCGAACTTGGCCCGCACCGCCGCGGCGTCGAACCACTTGTCCTGGCGGCGGTCCCACTGCACGACCTTGCCGCGAACGCACTGGCCAAGGTCCTTGTCCGGCGTGCAGATGATCACGCGGCCGACCCGCTCGTCGCGATCCGCCATATGCGCCGCCGCCGCCAGACCGTCGTCGGCTTCGACCTCGACCAACGGCCACACTGTGAAGCCGGCAGCGGCGAGCGCCTCCTCGACCAGCGGGAACTGC
>WHTT01000233.1:0-268 GCA_009377605.1 Luteitalea sp. | reverse complement strand
TTCCGAAACGACTCGATCACGTGGTCGGTGGCGATGCCGACGTGAGTGGCGCCGTCCTCGAGAAGTTGCAGGCAGGTGCCGACGACTCCGCGCGTCGCCCCGACCTCGGGGTCCCTGTTGTTCGGCGCGTAGTGGTAACGGAAGAGCTCGTACGTTCCGTCAACTAAATGCACATCGAGGGTCACAGACTCATCTTCGCAACCCGCCGCGGGTACGCACCCGGCGCGGTGCCGAGCACGATCGCGGATGATCTGCTCGCTCGCTTCTC
>WHTT01000232.1 GCA_009377605.1 Luteitalea sp. | reverse complement strand
CAGCGTCAACGGCGAGCGGCGCAGCTTCGCGCTGCTACGTCCTATCTCTGACTTCGCCGCACAGGCTCGCGTCCGCGATCTCATCCTCGACGCTTACACAACCCACGAGCGCGGGGATGGATCCGACGAATAGCGAACCATCCACGGCAGGCGACTGCCGTGGAGTCTGTCCCTGATGTTTTCGTCCGCACGCGCGTCTCAAGGCGCGCGTGCCTTCTTTCCGCCGGCGTTTCAGTCTCACGCCACTGGAGTGCCGAGCAGGAGGAACCAATGATCCTGCGCGAGCTCGTCCTCACCTATCGACCGACACGCGATGCCCACGATCGGCCGATCTGCCTATGCGTCCAGCCTGTTCGGGACCCGGCCGATGCCGTACGTTTCCTGATACCGCTCCTCGCCGCCGAACCGCACGAGGTCGTCGGTGGCGTGTATCTCAACACCCGACGCCACATACTCGGCTGGCGCCTGCTCGCGCGAGGCACACTTGACAGGGCAGTCCTGACGCCCCGCGAAGCGCTGCAGCCCGCACTCCTCGTGAATGCGAGCGCCTTCCTCATTGCCCACTCTCATCCGAGTGGCATCTGCGAACCAAGTCCGCACGACATTGCGTTGACCCGTCGACTCAAGCACGCGGCCGAGCTATTCGAAATTGATCTCCTTGACCATCTGATCATCGGTGTCGATGGCACATGGTCAAGCCTTCGGAACTTGGGATTCCTCTGAGCCTCCACCCCGCCCCGTCCCCTGCGACGAAGGGGACGGGGTCCCGCCTTCCCTTTCTCTCACACCACACTGACCTCGATCCACCACACCGTGTAAACCGACACGAAATCCTTCTCCCCCTGATGCAGTAGCCCCTCTTCGGCCTGACGGCCGCATTGTCTCTGCGGCTCACGGATATACCGGTGAAGAAC
>WHTT01000231.1 GCA_009377605.1 Luteitalea sp. | reverse complement strand
AGCCGATCTGATTCACGTAGACATTCACTTCTAGACTTCGGGAAGCGGATTGAGCCGACACGGTCGTCAGGTCGACTTGCATGCAGAGCCAGAGGGCCAGCAGCCACCGAACAGTCTGCCTACTTTTGAGTAATGAGCAGATAACTTTCATGGCTAGTTGCCCTCCCAGGCCACACCTGTACTTGCGCTACCGCTGATTAAGGATAACGGACTCCAGAGGCCATCATGAACCACTCGCCGCTTCTGGTCCATCCCGGCATTACCGCCGACGGCTTCAACACTATGTCCTGTGCCACATTCTGTAGGCACATAGGATTTTCTAGATTGGTGTTCTTCGTCGAGAACCTGGGCTTTATAACCCCGACTGACGCCCGCCAGATCAGCCTCGCAGACGCGCTGCGGTTCGAGCGCGTCCACGCCGAGCCCTACGAAGCACTGGGCTATGAGTGCGTCCGCATCGCGCCCGGACCACTGTCGGAGCGGGTCGAGGAGATCAAGCAATCGGCCCGAACGCGATGAACTGCAAGCACATTACGGGACAACCCTTAGAGGGTTGACGTTCTGGAAGCTCTAGTCATCAACGCTTCGGCGAGCGTAAGCAGAATACTACCTTGGCAGACTGAGGTCTCTCTACTCGGCTTAAGGCCAACCAGTGCCGTATGACGATCGTCACACGGCGTCATCAACAGAAACCCAAACCTCGGCCCCGCAGGTCAAGCTCGACACGTTGCCCGAAAAGCCCAGTTGCGCGACGCCGCGGGCGGCTTGGCGATCGCGCGTCGTTCGGGGTGGCCTGCCCGCCGGTGGAGATGACGTCGGCGCCCCCGCCGATATCGGTCGGGATGGGTGGCAGGCGGCGCGTGCGCGGCGTTTACCCGCCCGCCGCGAGTGCACGCGCCGCGGCAGTGATCAGCGAGTCCAT
>WHTT01000230.1 GCA_009377605.1 Luteitalea sp. | reverse complement strand
AGGATGGGTGCGATGACCTTGTCACGCAGGGTGAGCAGACCGGCGATGGCGCGGGCGGACGGGTCCGGGATGTGGTATCGGCGTGACTTGCCGGGCTTGTTGACGAGCTGTTTGCCGCGGAGTTTGCGCAGGTCGTAAGCGGCCTGGCGGACGGTGTAGTCATCGTCGGTTTGTCCGGTCATGGCGTGCACCTTCGCGGCGAAAGCGGCGACGGTGAACCCGCCGGGGGAGGCGGCCAGGGCAAGCGCGGCAGCCAGGGCGTCACGCATGCGGGGCTTGTTCACATCGACGCCGCCGATGCGGGTGGCGCCGAGCTGGGACGGGGTGGGGAGTTCGTCGAGGATGCCGTCGGCGATGTATCCGCAGTCCAGCGCGGTGCAGAAACGCTCGGCCATGCCGGCCAGCCGGGTCACGATGTCGCCGAACTTGTCCAGCACCCGGCCGACTCGGAGTTCGGCGGTGTTGTGCACTATCGCCTCGAACCGCAGGACGCGTTCGCCTTTGGTATAGGCCTTGGCCGTCAGGCGCCCGAAGTGCACCTTGAAGATGGTCAGGTTATACGCAGGTGTCTCGATCGCGGCCTCGATCTTGGAGGAGCGTTTGCGGGTGCGGTGCGGACGCGTGGACATCCCGAAAATGGTGCGCAGCTTGGGCACGTCCAGGCGGGAGCGGGTCCGGTCCACGACGGTGTCGAAGACCTTTTCCATCTGGTGCCCGTTGGCAAAGATCAGGTTGCGGCTGTATTCGACCTGGTAGACCGAAAAGGCATAGCCGAAACCACTGCTGGCCTGTTCGCTCGTGTCGAGCCCGAAACACAGGCAGGCGGAATAGATCCAGGAGGAGCAGACCTGGCTCAGCCGCCCTACAGCCGCATCCTGCGACAAGGCATCTGCGATCTGAGCCAGGCCGGCGGGGTCGGCCACCTGTGTGAAGCAGTTG
>WHTT01000229.1:618-974 GCA_009377605.1 Luteitalea sp. | reverse complement strand
CAGTCTCGTTTCGGGATGTAGCCTGGCCTGAAACAGAATCTCGTCGGCGTAGATATTGCCGATTCCGGCGAGCATCTGCTGATTCATCAATGCGGCTTTCACCCCGCCGCGGCGGCGTGAGAGGATGGCCTCAAACGTCTCGACGTCGAAGCCGCGCTCGAGCGGATCGGGCCCGAGACGCCGCTTTCGAAGAAAACCCTCCAGATCGTCCGTCATGGAAATGCGCCCGAACTTCCGCTGGTCGTCGTACGCAAGGTGGGCGCCGCCTGTGAATTCGATACGCAAGCGAACGTGCGGCGGCGCCTCGGTCGCACGGTCGTAGTAGCGCAGAAAACCGGTCATGCCGAAGTGAAGGA
>WHTT01000229.1:0-608 GCA_009377605.1 Luteitalea sp. | reverse complement strand
AAGGACGAGCCAGCAGTTCTGCGGGAGCCCCGCGAACAGGAGTTTTCCGTGACGGGCGGTTCGGACGAAGCGTTGGTTCTCGAGGCGTGACCGGAGCGTCCGAGTCGAGACGCGGTCGAGCATTTCTGGCGCCATCACGCGCACTCCGTCGATGCGCCGGTTCAGGGCGGTGGACTCGAGATATCTTCTGAAGACTTCGACGTCGGGCAATTCCGGCACGGTGAGACTATCGTTCCTGGCGGGCTACGGCCCTTCCTTGTAGGTGAAGACGCGTCCCCAGAGGCTCTTCGTGCCCCAGATCCCCGACCGGAGACACTCGAGCTGCACGATCTGGCTATGATCCACGAAGAGATTGACGTCTGGTCCGTAGTTCTTGATGTACCAGCCGAACACGTCCGGGTCGGCCGCCTCGAACATCACGCGCTCCAGGCCGAGCGCATCGATGATCCGCGCCGCCACGTCCGTGCGCCACGTCTTGACGCTCTCCGTGATCCCTTCCGACTCGATCATGACGATCTCCGCGCCTGCGTCAAGGAACCGCTTCGCCTGCGTGATCGCCCATCCCGCGTCCCGCGGGCCTTCCGCCTCGAGCTCCGCGACCGCGGTGG
>WHTT01000228.1 GCA_009377605.1 Luteitalea sp. | reverse complement strand
GCCCGAGGTCGTGGCCCAGGCCCTCGCCCATGCCGAGGCGCTGCTGGCGCGCGACACCACGGCCGAGGAGCGGGACCAGGTGGCGGCGGACCTGCGCCGGACCGAGCAGGCGATCGCCCGATTGACCGAGGCCATTGCCGAGGGCGGGGACTTGCGTTCGCTGGTGGACGCCCTAGGAGCCCAGGAGACGAAGCGGCGGGAGCTGCGCGCCCGGCTGGACGGGCTGCTGGCGCCCCGGCCGACCGTGGACCTGGGGACGGTGCGGCACACGCTGGAGAGCTACCTGAAGGATTGGACCGGGCTGTTGCGCGGGCACATCCCGCAGGCGCAGCAGATTCTCCGGCGGCTGATTCGGGGCCGGCTGACCATGACCCCAGTAGGGGTAGGCCAGTTCTGGCGCCGTGCCTACTACGAGTTCGCGGGGGTCGGGACGGTGCGGCCGGTGATTTCGGGGGCGGTACGTAATGTGGTATCCCCGACGGGATTCGAACCCGTGTTTCGGCCTTGAAAGGGCCGCGTCCTGGGCCTCTGGACGACGGGGACGTGTCAGCGGAGGGTGTCCGAACGTGGAGTGAATCAAGCGGCAAGCGCATCGGCGCGCCCGCATCTTGCAGCATACCACAGCCCGCCGGTCCGCTCAGGCGGGGCCTTTCGTGCAGAACGCGGGTACACGCGGGCGCTCATACGAAACCCTGAGCGGGTGCGAAAGCGCCCAACACAAACGCACGCCAGCGAGCCGGCTTACGACCCGCTGGCGCGTCTCACGGTGACAGGGGCCGGTCGACCTTACGCTCTCTTGAGCATGCGGTAGATCAAGAGCAGCAGCAAGGCCCCGATGACGGCCATTGCCATGCTGACGAAGTTGAACCCCGTGACCGTGCCCCACCCGAGGCTCGTGCCAATGAAGCCACCGACGAGGGCCCCCGCCACGCCCAGCAGGATCGTGACGATGAAGCCCCCCGGGTCCTTGCCGGGCATGATGAGCTTTGCGATTGCACCGGCAAC
>WHTT01000227.1 GCA_009377605.1 Luteitalea sp. | reverse complement strand
CAACCGGCGAGCGCGCTTCTACACGCTCACGACTGCCGGGAAGAAGCAGCTCGGCGTCGAGGAATCGCGAACGGCACGCGTCGCTGTCTTGCGCGAACGCAAGATGGCCCCGCGACTCCTCGCAATCGTTGGCGTGATGCCGCTGACGGCCAACTGCGCAGCTTCTATTACCAGCCAACCTATCCCTGTCCCGGATCATGCACTCGAGTTTTTCATCGCGCACATCCGTTCTAACGTCACGCGCGACATCGCTGCCCTTCGTCCGCCGCCGGTCGGCCCCGCTGCCGTTCGTCAGGTGCTCAGCGCGCTGCCTTCGGACGGCGCGTTACAACCCACTGCGGATGAAGCCAGGGCTCTCGCAGCACTCGGGCCGATTCTTCGGTTCCACGAACGGGACGACGTTATTGTGATAAAGGTCATCGATCTTCCGCAGGCGGTAATCGGGCTGCATGCTAGGGCCGTCCTGCTGATTTCCCGGCCTGCGCTCGGCATTCTCACGATCCCAGAACTGCAGGCAGTGGTTGCGCACGAAATCGGGCACGAATTCTTCTGGGAGGAGTACCTCCGTCTGAGGGAGCGTCCTGAGAGACGCTCGCGTCAGCAGATGGAGTTGCGGTGCGATGGAATCGCCGTCGTCACGCTGGTGGCTCTTGATCTCGATCCTGCGCGCCTTGTGCCCGCCCTGCGGAAACTGACGCGCTTCAACGAACAACTGGGCGCCATGGCGGAGGCGGAGTACTACCCCAGCCTTAAGGAACGTACCGAGTTTATCAGAGCGCTCAGCCAGCACGTTGACTCCATGGCATCCTCCACCCGTACCGCGAGAGCACGCTGATGCATTTGAGAGCGACTGCCCGCCAAGCGCCACCATCTCCAAGTCGTTGATTTTAAACGACTGAAATCGCCAACCCACTCCATCGATCGAACCGCGTGCAGGATCGTTCTCGTCGTCGTTCAGTAAATCCTTCAACAACGAAGTGATGGCGCTCGATCTGCAGAGCAAGAAGCTG
>WHTT01000226.1:725-1010 GCA_009377605.1 Luteitalea sp. | reverse complement strand
CGCGAACGGCACCTACTTCACGAACCAGCAGTGGCTACCCGCCATCGGCTACCAGGCGAACCGCGAACTGCGAAGTGCCGGCGATCGACGAGCGTATGGACTTACGGCGCGCCCCGAGGTCCCCCTTCTTGAGGACGTAGAAGCGCGCCAAGATGCGGGATGGGCTGCGCGGATTGCGTTCGAAGCGGTCGTTGTCACTGACGAAGGTCAAGTCGCGGTCGCGCCCGGGAGGTTGCGCCGGACGTGGACGCGAGACGGGCGCCGCTACTTTCACTACGTCACCGA
>WHTT01000226.1:395-715 GCA_009377605.1 Luteitalea sp. | reverse complement strand
GGTGCCAGCCTCAATGTCGAGATCTATCCGCAGCACCGAAAGGTGGAGATCCAGGGCACCTTCACTCTCGTGAACGGGAGCGCCGTACCGATCGATGCCGTCCACGTGGCGACTGCCTCGGAGGTCAAGGTCGGAGCGATCGACTTCGACCGGCCGGCCAACTCCGTACTCGCAGACGAGGAGCTCGGCCACCGAATCTACGCTTTGGAACACGCGCTTCAGCCAGGCGAGTCGCTGCGCCTCCGCTTTGAGGTGTGTTTCGAGCCGCGTGGGTTCCCGAACCGCGGGATCGATGCCTCTGTCGTCGCGAACGGCACCTA
>WHTT01000226.1:0-385 GCA_009377605.1 Luteitalea sp. | reverse complement strand
CGGACGTGGACGCAAGATGGGCGCCGTTACTTTCACTACGTGACCGATGTCCCAATCCGGAATGACTACGCCTTCTTCTCCGCCGCCTACGCGGTGCACGAAGGGCGGTGGAGCGACCCTTCGACCCTTCGACAGGCTCAGGGTCGTCCCGAGCGAAGTCGAGGGACGACAGGCTCAGAGCAGGCCGTCTCGATCCAGATCGTTCACCACCCTGACCACGCGTGGAACGTGGACCGCATGGTCCGAAGCGTCCAGGCGTCGCTCGACTACTACACGAAGCAGTTTGGCCCGTACCCGCACGGCCAGGTCAGATTCGTCGAGCACCCCGGCGATGGGGTTAGCTTGCACGCCTCTCCGGTCAACATTTCGTACGAGGAAGGGTTCT
>WHTT01000225.1 GCA_009377605.1 Luteitalea sp. | reverse complement strand
CTGGGATCGCGCGTCCGAACGGATCGTCAGCTATCGATAACTCAAGCTTCTTGCCAAATCACTCAGACGATTTTGTCGCCATCTCGGACTCTCGCCAAGGATGGTCTCGGAATCTGACGCTTATGAGCGATAGATCTTCCCTTGTCGCCAAGTGTATTCCCACCGGCTCGACCGCGGATAGAAAGCCCCTTCGGCGTCACCCATTACCAACGTTAAGGTGTCATGTTGGTGGTGACGCATTTGGCCATGGCAGAATCAAATCGCCACGATGCAGACCAAGCGCCGGCCGACGTCACTGATTCCCTTCAGTTCGTAGTGATCGTGTCTGCCGACGCGGAGTGGGATGCGGTCGCGGAGCTGTTTCCCGATTCCACGATGGATCGATCCGCGTTCGGTCAGTTCTTCCACGGCGCGATCGCGGGGCGGCGGGGAGTCGTGATGCAAGGCGGCTGGGGCAAGATCGATCGATCCAGCCGCAGTTCCCTCTGGATACGTCTGAATTACAGGCAAGGTCGTTCGTGTCCGCGAGCCGCGCCTACTCCGTGCGCAGCGCCACCATCGGATCGACGCTGGCGGCGCGGCGGGCGGGAATCGCGCTCGCCACGAGGCCGGCGAGCCCCAACGCCATCAGCGCCACGAGGAATGCTCGCGGGTCGTTTGCCTGGGTGCGGAACAGGAAGCTCTCGGCGGCTGCACTTAGGTACCACGCCCCGACGCTCCCAATGAGCAGACCGGCCGCGACCAGCAGGCAGGCTTTCGTCATCACCATGCCGACCACTTTGCCGCGTGTCGCTCCGAGGGCCATTCGGACGCCAATCTCGCGCGTGCGCTGCGATACCACGTAGCTTAAGACACCGTAGATTCCGACGGCAGCGATTACCAGCCCGAGCAAGCCAAACAGGCCGAGCAGCAGCATGGTGAGGCGGCGCTGTGCCACGTGCCTGGCCATCAGCTCCTCCATCGCCTGCACGTTGCGCAGCGGCACGTCTGGCAGGACAGCCAGGACGGCT
>WHTT01000224.1:644-1015 GCA_009377605.1 Luteitalea sp. | reverse complement strand
GGACGTGCACCACGCGCGCCTCTTTGGGCGCTGCGAGGCCCGGAATGGCATCGCGGCGTTTGATCGCCTCGTCGACCAGGTCATGAGGCAGGAGCCGTATCGCTCGGCGCGCCGGGTCTTCTGGGTGACCGACAACGGGTCGGCGCATCGGGGCACCAAGGGCGACACCCGCGTGCAGCGGCGCTGGCCCACCCTGGTGCCGGTCCACACACCCCGGCACGCGAGCTGGCTGAATCAGATCGAGATCTATTTTTCCGTCGTGCAGCGCAAGGTCCTCACGCCGAACGAGTTCGTCAGCCTGGAGGCGCTTGAACACTATCTCCTGGCATTCCAAGCGCGCTACCAGGCGATCGCGACCCCGTTCCGCTGGA
>WHTT01000224.1:0-634 GCA_009377605.1 Luteitalea sp. | reverse complement strand
CTCCACAGCTGGGCCGAGGTGCGTCTGCACAACGTCCAGGCTCGCAATACACACCGCACGCGAGCGATTTCCGGGTCCTTCACACGCTTCTGAGGCCATGACAGCTCGCGCCGAACGGTCACCGGCATCACGCGGAGCCGTTCATAGACTCCTAACTACATGTCATGAATAATGCGGGTTAGGCACGCATACTGAAGGACATCATTGTGGGCAGAAGTGCTTCACGCGGAGTGCCTTGGTGCGGTTTGAGGTGCGTCGCTATGCGCCGCCGGAATCTATTTCCAAGCGTGCACCTTAAGCCACTCGGTCATCTCTCCCTTCGACTCGCCCCGCTCGCTCAGGGCTGGCCGCGTGAGTGGAATCAATAGTTTACCGTGAGGCAGCGACCCGCGCAAAAAACACTGTGACGCAACTGGGACGTAAGGCTGTCGGGATCTCCCACAATCGGCGCGATTTCGTGGTCTTCGTCGTCCCCCTCGGGCCGTGTCGAAGACGAGGACGTCCACCATCCGATCCGAGTCCGTATAGGGGAATGGATCCAGAAGGATGTTCCGGATGACGCGGTCGATGACGGTGACGTCGCTGATGCCAAGCGCGAGCGTGGGGACGCGGGGTGCTTAACGGAAATGGGGGT
>WHTT01000223.1:258-1023 GCA_009377605.1 Luteitalea sp. | reverse complement strand
CCCGGCGCGCGTCGACGGGGCTCATCGAAGGGCTGAGGATGACACCCGTGCCTGCCACGGCAGCACGTCGAGCGGCGGCGGCGCTCCCCGCTGCAACCACCAGCGGCAGGACGGGGCCGTCCGCGCGCAGGTCGCGCACCGCCGGGTCGTCATCCAGCGGAGACGGCAAATCGCCGCGGAGCAACCCCACCAGCTCGGTGAGCCTGGCTGCGAACTGCGCTCCGCGGTCCTCGGCGTCCGCGCCGACGAGCTCGAAGTCACGCACGTGGTATCCGGGCGCCAGCCCGGCGGCCACCCTGCCGGGGAACCACGCCGCGAGCCACCCGAGCTCCTCGGCGACCAGCGCCGGGGAACGCAACGGCAGCAGGATCGGGCACGGTGCGCCCCAGTAGCGCCCACCAGGGTCCAGCTTGGCGAGCGTGACGGCGACCGCCTGCGCGGGGTTGGGCACGTACCCGGCGAAGCCGCCATGGTGCTCGCTCAGCGTGAAGCCGTCGAAGCCGGCCCGCTGCACGGCCCGCGCCTCGTCGACCAGCAGCGCCAGCAGCTCGCCGGTCGGCCGCAGGTAGACCGACAGCCCCAGCGACACGCTGCCGGGCGCGAATGCGCCGGAGGTGAGCCGCACCTCGGTCCCGCTCACCTCAGGCACAGCGCGTCCACGACGTACCCACCCGACGAGCTCACGATCGCCGGGTTGACCTCGATCTCCGCGAACCCGGCCGCTGAGAGACAGTCGGACATCGCCTGCATCGTCCGGCAGAGCCA
>WHTT01000223.1:0-248 GCA_009377605.1 Luteitalea sp. | reverse complement strand
CACCGATTCCTGGCCACGGAAGCCCAGCAGCGCGTCGCCGCCGCGCAGCCGAGCCAGTGTGGCCCGAACAGCCTGTTCGTCGCAGGGCAGCGGGAAGTACCGCACGTCGTTGAGTAGCTCCACCGCCGAGCCGCCGAGTCCGATGCCGCCGAACAAGCCGAGCGTCCCAGCGGAGCGCACGGCCAGCACCAGCTCGTGCCCCTCATCGACCATGCGCTGCACCAGCACGGGCGCGTCCTGCCCCAGTG
>WHTT01000222.1:710-1026 GCA_009377605.1 Luteitalea sp. | reverse complement strand
GCGGATGTCGGTGTCGGCGGTGTCGGGTTGATACAGGTAATTCGTCGTGCCGAACATGCCGCCACCGCTCGACTCGAACACCAGATTATCGAGGACGGCGGTGTACTTGATCTGTGTTGTCGAGGCCGGATTGGTCTGGACCCACGAGGCTCGGTCCTCGACGAAGTTCGGCGGCGGGTCCCGGCGGTGACCGCGCATCTTGTCGGTCCAGTTGTAGCCGTTCGACTTGGTGTCGACGGTCGGCGACGCGCCCGCCACGGTGACGGTCTCTTCTACGGCACCGACCTCGAGCTCGACGTCGACCGTCGCTGTGAAC
>WHTT01000222.1:0-700 GCA_009377605.1 Luteitalea sp. | reverse complement strand
CCAGGCATCACCGCGCCCGAATTGTCGGTGACTGTGCCGACGATGCGCCCCGTGTCCACCTGCCCGGTGGCGACGCTCGTGGCGAGCACGATGACCATGAGTGCAATGCTACTGATTCGAATCACGCGCATATGGGCCCCCGGCACGACGTTAGGGTCGTGGCAGGGACGAGTCAAATCGATTCTTCTAATTGCTCCATCATCCGGTTGCGGGTTCGTGGGGAACCTGTTACGTTCCGTGTTAGCCGGAATCCCCTGGCGCGGCTAAAGCCGCGCCCTACGGGCAGGCGTTTCCGGAGAGCTCACATGGCAACCGTGTTGCGCGACTTACAGCAAGGCTGGCGCGTGCTGCGACGACGGCCGGGCTTCACGGCCGTGACGATCCTCACGCTGACGTTCGGCATTGGCGCCAATGTCGCGATGTTCAGCGTGATGGACGGGATCCTGTTGCGCCCGCTCCCGTATCGAGACCCTGACCGCATCGTCCGGCTGTGGGAAAGCAATGCGGCGAAAGGGTATCAGCGCTTCGAGGTGCTGCCCGGCAGCCTCCTCGACTGGCGCGAGCGGAGCACCGCTTTCGAAGCGCTTGCGCTGTTTCGCGACGGCCATCTACTCGTCACCAGCGGAGGCGCGCCTGAACGGCTGCCGGTTACTACTGCCTCAACGTCGCTGTTTCGAATTCTCGGCGTGAAGCCAATGCT
>WHTT01000221.1 GCA_009377605.1 Luteitalea sp. | reverse complement strand
TGGATCTCTCGGTATTCCGTGCATTCCCGCTCGGCGGAACCCACCGGCTGGAAGCAAGGGTCGAGGCAACCAACGTGACCGACACACCGAAGTTTGCCAATCCGGAGTTCGACCTGCAGGCAGGCGACTTCATGCGTATCTTCGAGGTGTACGACGCGTATGCCGAACGCCAGATCCGACTCGCTCTGCGGTACAGCTTTTGAGCTGAGGGGAGGACCGCGACGTCCTCGGCCTTACCCATCTCTACACGTTTGCGAGCCCGGTCGATTCTGTCGCAGGTCAAGCCGTGACCGGACGCGCCGATCGGGGCGAGGGGCCGTTGTAATTGACGACGTTGGCCCCCGCTGCGGCCACCTGCGCATCTTGCGTGGGCTGCATTCCCGATACGCCAATACCGCCGATCAATTCTCCGTTGCGCAATAGCGGCAGCCCGCCTTCCAGCGGACAGAGGTTGTCTGCAGCGAGCAAGCGAAGGCCGAGACCGCCTGCTGCCAGCACCTCTTCGAAAGCCTTGGTGGGACGTTTGAAGCTCACCGCTGTTTCCGCCTTGCGCTGAGCAATTGGAATGCTTCCCAACTGTGCGTGATCGAGCTTGTGCAGGATGACCAGATGACCGCTGCTGTCGACAACCGCGATAACCATGGGCCAGTTGTTGGCCATCGCCTCCTGTTCGGCGGCGGCGACGACTTGCTTGGCCAATTCCAGGGTGATCGGAGGGCCGTAGGGTATCGGCTGCGGTGTAGCGGACGATGACATATCAACTCCGGGAGGAGGGGTGGACTGGCGTTCTGTCACGGTTCGGCGTTAATCTCTGTGGTCATGCTACAACGTCTGATGGTCTCCATGGTGGTGGCGGCCGCTTGCGTGGTGGTGGCGGCCGAACGCAACGGTGGCTTGCCTCGCCAAAGCGCGGAGCGCGACGGCGACCCCAACATTCTTCTGATCCACACCGATGACCTCGGCTACGGGGACCTCAGCGTGTACGGGCAGCGCCGCTTCGAAACGCCCAACATCGATCGCCTGGCCAAAGAGGGCACGCGCTTCACGCAGT
>WHTT01000220.1 GCA_009377605.1 Luteitalea sp. | reverse complement strand
CAACCCACAGAACGCGACCATGAACGTTCGAACAACTTGATTCTGCACGGGTCCTTAGGGGCGCAATTCGGCCGCCTGACGTTCACAAGTAATCCTTCCAACCATCCAACATCTTCGCCAGCTCGTCCCGCTCCGTGTCGGTGACCTCCACGAGCGGCGGTCTGACCGGACCGGCCGCGAATCCGAGCAGGGCCATCATGGCTTTCATGACGGCCACTTCATAACCCTTCCTCCGCGCGCGAAAGGCGTAGAGCGGGATGACGTAACGAGTCATCAACTGCTGGAGAGCCGCCTCATCGCCCGCGGCCGCCGTCTCGTGGAGCGCCAGCGAGAGCCGTGGCGCGATGTTGGAGATGCTGGACGTGTAGGTTCGGATCCCGAGGCGATAGTATGCGGGAACGAGATCGTCGCCGGCCCCGCCGATCCAGTGGAGGCGATCGCCAATCGAGGCCATGATGATCTGGTAGCGCCGAATGTTGCCTTGACCATCCTTCCAGGCGATGAGCGTTGGGATGTTCGCTACTCGCTCTACGAACGCAGGGCCCGGATTCACCCAATCACGACTGTAGACGAGCAGACCGAGCGCCGTGGAGGCGCCAATACCGCGATAGTAGGCCACCAGCCCGGTCTCGTCGGCTTCCGGATAGTACGGGGGCAATGCGAGAATGCCGGCAGCACCAGCCGCGGCCGCCTGCCGCGCCTGCTCACATGCGAGCGCGATGCTGCCGCCCACACCGGCAATCACAGGCATGCGGCCACCGATAGCCTGCACCGACGTCTCAACCACTAGCCGGTGCTCTGCCTCCGACAACGAGTAGAGCTCACCGGTGCCCCCGGCGGCCACGAGACCACAGAACGGATGCGCCGCCAGTGCCTCAACGTTGCGCCGTAGCCCGTCGACGTCGAGCGAGCCGTCCGCGAGAAACGGCGTTACCGGGAACGCAATCACGCCGGTCAGTCGATCCCTTAGTGCGCTTGGAGTCATGAGCTGTTTGGAGAAACGGGGACAGCCCCACTACTGTCCGGTTAAAAGTCGAATAGTAACAACTGGTT
>WHTT01000219.1 GCA_009377605.1 Luteitalea sp. | reverse complement strand
CGGAACCCCCTCAGCAAGTCGTCCGGCATGCCCGAGCCAGCCGGCACCGAGCTGCTCGTCGCCGCGCGCCAAGTGAAGGATCCCGAGTCTCGTTGCGCTCATCGCGGCCTCGACCGAGCGGGAGTCGGCAAGGAAGGCGTCGTACGCGGCAGCACCGAGGCGCAGCGCATCTTCGGTGCGGCCGAGCCACCACACGGCTTCGGCGTGGGCTGCGAGGTCGTCGGCGGTCAACTGCTCGGGATCGAGCATGTCGAATCGCGCGGCGGCGGTGGGCCAATCTCGTGCCTCAGAGGCCCGCCGCGCCTGCGCCAATGCGTCGCCGTGCTCGTCCATCCGATGCCCTCTGTCTGCGGGGGTCCCGCGTTTCCGCCGGTCAGCCACACGACTTCAGGGCTCATCGTACGTGGCACCATGCCGGGATGGCTAGAGGCCTTCGCCAAGGTGAACCCGGTGACTCGCGTGATCGACGCGACGCGCCGGTTGATGCTGGGAGGTCCGGTCGCCGAGCCGGTGTTCAAGTCGGTCATCTGGTTGGCTGTCATCACGGCAGCATTTGCGCCGCTCGCGATCGCCCGCTATCGCCGGCGAATCTAGAAGAGAGGAACCGTTGACTTCACTGAGGAGGTCGTGATGGGAAAGATCACGGGGGTACGGCGAGCGATGTGACGGGGCGAGATCGGGAGCAGTGGTTCGCACTACTCGACAAGTGCGGTGCGCCGGGCGTGAGTACCGAGAGATCGCCGACTGGCTCATGGGCGAGCACGACGTCAGCAGATGGTGGGCCAAGAAGCTCATCGTCGAGTACGAGCAGGCGCGCGGGATGCGTCCCCCCCGGCGTGCGCCCTGACGGCACGTTCGAGGTCACCGCAAGCAAGACGGTGGCGGTGCCCGTGAAGTGCCTCTTCGATGCATTCACAAACACACGCCAGCGAAAGAGGTGGCTCACGGACGGGACGATGTCGCTACGGACCTCTTTCGGATTACGGTAGCAACCATCGTTCCTTCGGATCGCGACCTCTTGGAATCCGCCGATGAGCTACGTGAGAGAGCCAATA
>WHTT01000218.1 GCA_009377605.1 Luteitalea sp. | reverse complement strand
GATCCGACTTCGGCCTCAGGTTTACCTGCAGGTCGGCCATGTGCGGCGCTTGGCGCAGGAAATAGTGACGGACCAATCCGTTGAAGTTGTAAGGCGAGACTGTACCACTGTAGCTCTGCACGTTGGTCACGTCTGGATCGGTCAGGGCTTCCTCGGCAAGTGCGGCTGCAACCCTCGCCGTCTGCTCGAGCGGCGTGCCCTCTGGCATGTCGATCACCACCTGGAACTCGCTCTTGTTGTCGAACGGCAGCATCTTCACGGTGACGAGCTTCAACGGCACGAGCGCGACTGCGACGAGGAGCAGCACGAGCACGCCTGCCAAGAACCCTGCACGCGCCCGTGGATGATTGATCAGCGGCTCCATCGCCCGCCGATAGATCTTGGTGAGACGATCTTCCTGCCGGTGCTCATGACCGACAGGGTGCGCGAGCAACCGGACCGCGGCCCAGGGTGTCACGATGAAGGCGACGAGCAGCGAGAACACCATGGCCGCCGAGGCGCCGATCGGGATCGGCCGCATGTACGGCCCCATCAAGCCGCCAACGAACGCCATCGGCAGGATGGCCGCCACGACCGCGAGCGTGGCGAGGATCGTCGGATTCCCCACTTCATCGACGGCCTTGATCGTCATTGCCGCGAGGCCACGTGCGTCGCTCGACCCCAGGCGCGCGTGCCGCACGATGTTCTCGACCACGACAATCGCATCGTCGACCAGAATGCCGATGGAAAAGATGAGCGCAAAGAGCGTGATGCGGTTGAGCGTGTAGCCATACAGCGAGAACAGGAACATCGTGAGCGCGAGCGTGACGGGAATCGCGATGAGCACCACCGCGGCTTCCCGGCGTCCTAATGCCCACCAGATCAGCGCAGAGACCGAGAGCACGGCCAGCAGCATGTGGAAGAGCAGCTCGTTGGATTTGTCCGTCGCCGTCTCGCCGTAGTTGCGCGTGATGGCCACCTCCACGTCCGCGGGTAGGACGGCCGCGCACAGGGCGTTCACCCGGTCCTCAATCTGATGCGCAAGCGCGGCCGCATTCGTGCCCTTACGCTTGGCCACGG
>WHTT01000217.1:473-1071 GCA_009377605.1 Luteitalea sp. | reverse complement strand
GGACACGTCGCATCGCGGGAATAGTATTCGCCGTGGTGGTGGCGATGATCATCGGCGGCAACATCAATTCCCTTGCTCTCTTTGCCAACGTCGCACTCCTCCCCGTCCTCCTCACCTTTGTGACCGCCGTCGTGTTAGGTTGGGGGCTCGCGCGTCTGACCGGACTCGTGGCCGCGGACCGTCGCGCTGTGGCCATCGAGGTGGCCTTCCAAAACGTGGCCCTCGCGATCGGCATGGGGATCGCGTTCTTCCCCTCGCTCGCCGGTGTCGCGGCAGTGTCGATCCTGTGGGGTGTTGTCCACTTGGCCTTTGGGTTTGGCCTGGCGATCACGTGGAATCACATCCACCTCGATAATGGCTCTGAGCTTTACAGCCGCTGCTAACCCAGAGCGGTCTCCGTTGGAGGGGCGACGTGACAGCGGCCAGCCGTTTTGTCAGGAAGGGGCGAGGGGTCTGAGAAGGGCCGCTCTGGGGAAACGGCCGTTATATGGAAGCGGACGGCGCTAATCGTCGGACGGCGCTCGTCAATCGCACGAGGGATCGACTCGTGGGAATGTGGGAATCTCGCGTTCTGTGCGAGATTTCCAAGTCCCTGTGG
>WHTT01000217.1:0-463 GCA_009377605.1 Luteitalea sp. | reverse complement strand
CATTTCCACAGCCGTCTTCGGCGTCAGCCGAGATCGCGCAGGGGTGAGTTAGCCTGCACCGATGCAGGCCCTCCGGACGTTACGTGCCCTGTTCTCGCTCCCAGGCTTCGTCGCCTCTGCTCGCCTCAAGGGCGTCTTCGGCGACCGCTTTGCCCGCGTCGTGGTCCTTCGACGCCGAAAAAAACGGCGCGGTGCTCGTGCTGCGGCCATCGGTGCCGTGGCCGCTACGAGCAGCGCACGGTCCGCGTCCGCGACATCGGTGCCGCCGACTGGCGGTTCTACCTCGAGTTCGAGTGCTGGCGTGTGTGGTGCCCGCGGTGCCGCAACGTGTTCGTAGAGCAGCTCGACTGGCTGGCCACGAATCCGCGCTATACGCTGCGCTTCGCCCTTCACGTCGGTCTCCTCTGTCGCGACATGCCCAACACGGCGGTCGCCGCGATCGAGCATCTGCACCACAGCACGG
>WHTT01000216.1 GCA_009377605.1 Luteitalea sp. | reverse complement strand
TGTCTCAAAGGTTCGTTCGCAAAATCGCTTGACCTTGTCGAGGATCGCGTCGGCGGTCGCGGTCCAGACAAACGGTTTGCAGTGCTGATTGTGATGCGCGACGTACCCCTCAATCGCCGTCTCCAGAGCCCGCACGTTTTCAAACGTGCCGCGTCGAATCCGTTGGGTGGTGATCTTCGCGAAGAAGCGTTCCACTTGATTCAACCAGCTCGCGCTGGTCGGCGTGAAATGCAGGTGATACCGCGGGTGACGCACGAACCAGCGGGTCACCTTCGGCACCTTATGGGTGCCGTAGTTGTCCATGATGACATGCACCTCACCGGTGGGCGGGAGCTGCGCATCAATGCGCTGGAGAAATTTCAAAAACTCCTGGTGCCGATGGCGGCGATGACAGTGCCCGATCACTTTTCCCGTCGCGACGTCCAACGCCGCAAACAGCGACGTGGTGCCATTCCGAATGTAATCGTGCGTCTGCCGCGCCGCGATGCCCGGCCGCATCGGCAGCAGAGGACGGGTCCGATCCAATGCTTGGACCTGGCTCTTTTCATCCAAGCACAGCACCAACGCGTGGTCCGGCGGGTTGAGATAGAGGCCCACAATATCGCGGACTTTTTCGACAAACTGCGGGTCGGCCGACAGCTTGAACGTCTCCAGACGGTGCGATTGCAAGCCGAACGTTCGCCAGATGCGCGAGATGGTCGCTTTCGACAGTCCGGCCACCTCGCCCATCGATCGGGTCGTCCACTGAGTCGTGTGAGGTGGCGGCGCTTCCAAGGTGCGCGTGATGATATCCACGACCATGTCGTCGGTTACTTTGCGAGGCACGCCTGGCCGCGGTTCATCCGCCAAGCCCTCCAAGCGTTTGACCCGGAACCGCTCGCGCCACTTCCCAACACTGTTGCCCGACACGTGCACCTGGCGAGCGACAACTCGATTGGGCTGGCCCTCGGCGCAGGCCAACACGACGCGGGCGCGCAGCGCCAGACGCTGCGCCGTTTTCGGGCGCCGCGACCATTGCTCGAGCGTTTGCCGCTCCTCATCCGTCAGTACCAACGGTTTCTTGGGACGTCCGGTGCG
>WHTT01000215.1 GCA_009377605.1 Luteitalea sp. | reverse complement strand
ACTTAGATATAAAGACAATTCCGCCGAGATTCCACTGTTTACTAAATCAATTTTCTTGCCGCTATCTCACAGGGTTTATGGCGTTGCAGAAGAAACGTTTAACGGTGAACTTTTGAACGAGTTTTTAGGTTGAAAAGAAGCTAGCTAACCGGCGGCTGTTCCGATTTCCGGATATCGATGACGCGCCGGCGCAGCGTAAAAAGACGACCGCCGGCGGCGATACGCTTCCAAACAAGCGACCGCGCGGCATCTTCAAACACCGAGTAAGCCACCGGGGTGACCAGTAGTGTCAGCAGCAGGCAAAGCGATTGTCCGCCGATGACCACGACGGCGACGGCACGGCGTTCCTCGGCGCCCGGCCCCGAACCTAACGCCAGCGGAAGCATTCCCGCTACCAGCGCCATAGTCGTCATCAAAATCGGCCGCAACCGGTCGCGATTGGCGCGCATGATCGCGGACAGTCGCTCCATCCCTTCCTCGCGCAGCCGGTTCATATGATCGATTTGCAAGATCGCGTTCTTCTTGACCACGCCGAACAGCACCAGCATGCCCAGCGCCGAATAAAGATTGAGCGTGTTACCCGTCAGCCACAAGGACAACAGCGCGAACGGCACAGACAGCGGCAGCGACAGAAGAATCGTTGCCGGATGGATGGTGCTTTCGTATTGCGAGGCCAGAATCATGTACATGAAAACGATGGAAAGCAGCAAGGCCCATAAAAATTGGTTGAATGTGCGCTCCAATTCACGCCCGCGGCCGGACACGCTGGTGGTGTATTCGGCGAGCAAATTCATTTGGCGCACCTCTTGATTGAGCGCCTCGAGACGATCGGCGAGCGCAAAACCGGGGGCGACCCCGGCGCGTAGGCTCACCTGGCGTTGACGGTCCAGGCGGTCGATGCGGGATGCGCTCTGGGCCGACTCGACGTGCACCAGGTTATCAAGCCGAACCAGGCCGGCGCCCGCGCGCGGAACGTAGAGGCGGGAAATCGCCCCAACATCTTCTCGATCGTGCCGCGACAAACGTAATTGCACGTCGTATTCCTCATTGACCGCCGGATCGATGAATCGCGATACTTCCTCGTCGCCGCCGACCATCAAACGTAAGGCCGCGGCGATA
>WHTT01000214.1 GCA_009377605.1 Luteitalea sp. | reverse complement strand
GCTCGAACTGGACATTGGGTGGCGCTTGCGCGAAGAGGACAGGGTCGAACACGCCAGGGAACCAGGTCGAGACGACGCCAGGCAGGACGAGGATGCTCCTGAACCCTCCCTCATCCAGCCTGCCCTCGAGGCGCAGGCCAGTGGCGCTAAAGAACCCCTGCGTGTTGGAGCTGGTGGTTGGGTACGGAAAGAGCGCGAACGGTTCTAGGGCCTCCGCAACGGCCAGGACCTCATTCGTCGTCGTGTCTCCAGTAATCGTGGTCCGCCCGTCCTCGGCGTTGAGCAGGACGGGGAGGACGGGGTTGGGGGAGAAGGGGTGCCAACTCGTTGGGATCGAGGCTTGGCTCCCACCGGTCGCAGGCAGAATTACCTGCTGAAACGGATTGTTCGCCGGCGACTGGACTGGCGAGCCGCCGATCGTGAGGTTTTCAAAGAACCCAAAATACGCACGGCCGCCCACCGGCAACGCTCCCAAAATCGTGGACAGCCCGGCGAACAGCACCAACACGAGTCCACCGACCCGCAGCGACGTCGGGACTCGGCCAGGACGCCCGGGAAAATGTGTCCGTCTCATGACCCACCATCCTCCGTCTGTCACCTGCTCCCAAGGGGCAGGCGCGAGTACTGGGGCACCGCGCCACCTCAGCGGGTTTGTCCCGCGAGGCGTCCATCACGACGACTCGCAGACGCGGACGCGTCGCGCGCGGGATGACCTCGGTGCCTGCGCCGAACGGTGTGGGGCCTTCGGTCGAGCCTTAGTTACTCATCGAGAGTTTAGTCCCGTAGAGTCCTGGGGGAGGGTAAGCTTACAACGGGACGCGTGCCGGCGCAATAGGGGCAACGCCCCAGGTAAAGAAGGGGGCAGGGGTCAGGGAAAAAGGAACCGGGTACCTTTTCCTTATGAATGCGTGTGGAAAAGGTACCCGGTTCCTTTTTTCAGGGATCAGGGGTCAGAGGCCAGGAACACCTGACCCCTGACCCTGCCTTGTGCTACTGAATCCTCGTGGCAAGCGCCGAGCCGCCGGCTTGCCCAAAGATTCCGCCGGTTGATTGATAGCGCGAGCACTCGACGGTGATGGGCGCAGCCTCTGCGCCCTCGCCCGCCAGGCTCTCCACCAGGATGCTGAACCGTCTGCCTTCGGACT
>WHTT01000213.1 GCA_009377605.1 Luteitalea sp. | reverse complement strand
CCGCCCTCGATCACCTTGTCTCCGAATGGTGCCTCATGGCGCAATTCTTGGACTCGTTCTGTTGAGCTGGCCGGAACGGCTAGTCCATGAACCTGTCGCCAGCGGGTCGTGTTCTCTCTACTGAAAGGATTCGTCCAACGAGAAGATACAAGGAACTATTAGACCGGTTTCTTGCGCCGTTGACGGAACGTCCGTTAGCAGGCGCCCTCAGCACCACCACCGCATTGCCCACCGCCGCATTGCATGCTCAGGCCGGCTTCGCTATCAGATGGTAGACACTCTACCATGAAATCACGCGTCACGGTAGACACGCGACCATCAGCGTGGTTGGTAGGATCTGGAGCGATTCACGTGGCGAGGGGCCACCGTCACAGAGCCATGTGCTGCCCACTCACACTCGGGATCACTTCATCAGGCGAGCAGCCATCGAACTCGTACCTGGAGACGCAGGGCACGGCAAACTGGCACGGAGCGCGTTCAGCCGTTTAGGAACGGACGCCATCTCGGTGACCGGAACGCCGTGTACACTCCGGTCACGAGCCGTACTCATCAACGCAAATTGTTCACAATATATTTCGCGCTAAGTTATTGAAAAGATTGGCTCCTCAGGCTGGACTCGAACCAGCAACCCTCCGGTTAACAGGCGGAACAGACGCCGTTAGCCGGCCCTTGCGGCCGTTTGCTGTGCCTTGCCGAAGCGCGCGGCGCGGCCGGTGGAATCAAGCGATTTCGGACTTTCACTCTGTGCCAGAGTTTGCTGGACTTTGCCGGCCTTTGTTGTGATGAAGGAGGTTGCGATGACGCCGCATCCTCTCCGCGGCTAACCTACGCGGAGCAGGGGAACGAGATCCGTTCCTACGGGGGGACGAGTGGCGAAGGTGGAGCCATTCGGAGCAAGCCCGCATCACCAACGCATCGAGAACTCCCCCACCCGCTTGAGATTGGTACGCGAGAACCGTGGGGGCCCTGCGGTGACGAGGGTGGTGAGGGCGGAACGAATCCGGCGGCATATCATCGGCGACGGCCAAGCCAGTAGGTGTTCGATTCGCTGGCGCCGGAAGTGCTCGGAGGCTGATATGGGAACACTCGATCTTTTTCGTCTGGACGGCCAGCGGGCGTTCGTAACCGGCGCGAGCCGCGGCCTGGGGCGGTCCATGGCCTTGGCTCTGGCCGATGCCGGCGCCGAC
>WHTT01000212.1 GCA_009377605.1 Luteitalea sp. | reverse complement strand
CTAGTACATCGTCCGAAAAGTACTTTGTGATACGTTCAGGTTCTTGTAGAGTGGGGCATGCCTCGCATTGCCCCACCGATCAGACTCGATGCCGTGAGTGAAGCCACCCTGCAGCAACTGGTGCGCACGCCATCGACGCCGCAGGCGCTGGCCCAGCGGAGCCGGATCATCTTGGGCGCGGCGGCCGGCCACTCGAACCAGACCATTGCGGCGGAATTGGGCCTGCCGGCGATCACGGTCGGCAAATGGCGGCGTGCCTTTGCGATCAACGGGTTGGGCGGCCTGCAGGACGCGCCGCGCAGCGGTCGGCCGCCGAAGCATGGCCCGCGCGTCTGGGCGCGTGTCCAGCAGCGCGCGTGCCAACAACCGGAGATCTACAGCCGCTGGACCGTGCGCACCCTGGCGCGCGATCTCGGACTGCCGCCCGCAACGGTCCATGAGATGCTCACGGCGTCGCACCTGCAACCGCATCGCGTCCGGACCTTTACGTTCAGCCCCGATCCCGACTTCGAGGCCAAGCTGCTCGACATTGTCGGCCTGTATCTGCATCCGCCCGACAACGCGTTGGTGATCTGCGTGGACGAGAAGACCGGGATCCAAGCCCTGGATCGCACGCAGCCCGGCCTGCCGCTGCGGGCCAAGCGTCCCCAGACGCGTACCAACGAATACGTGCGGCACGGGACCCAGGCCCTGCTCGCGGCCCTCGACATCGCGAGTGGCCGCGTCGTCGGGCATGTCAAGAACCGCCGCACGTCGGCGAATTTCCTGGCGTTCATGAACGACGTGGTCGTCGCGTTTCCCGCCCGGGATCTCCATGTCGTCCTCGACAATCTCAACATTCACCAGAACGCGGCCGCCCAGCGCTGGCTCAAGCGACACCCGCGCGTCCACTTCCACCATACGCCGACGCATGCGTCATGGGTCAATTTGATCGAATGCTTCTTCAGCATCCTCGGCAAACAGGGGCTCGCGCACCGGGTCGACCGGTCGAAAAAGTCGCTGCGCGAGTTCTTGCTCGAGTATCTCGCGACGTACAACGAAACCAGCGGTCCCTTGACGTGGACCAAGGGACCGGAACAGTTGCGCAGCATCATCGAGGCCACTCAGGCCTATCAGCGCGATCATCCGGTGAAGCGCCGGCGACGGAAACGCCGCCGTCGCCGCCCGACAAATAACACAAAGCATTAATCGGACGATGTACTAG
>WHTT01000211.1 GCA_009377605.1 Luteitalea sp. | reverse complement strand
ACGCGGTGCGCCACGTCGTCGTGGGCACGAGCGGTGGCGCCCCGGTGTTCCTCCGCGACGTCGCGCGGGTGCAAGACGAGGGGGCTGAGCCGGCGAGCTATGTCATGTCCCACCGGCGCGGCGGTCGCTCCTCCCCCGCCGTCACGCTGGCCGTGGCCAAGCGCAAGGGCACGAATGCGGCCACGCTCGCGCACCAGATCGAAGACACGGTGGACGCCATACGCGCGGCCGTCTTGCCCGCGGACGTGGCGGTCGACATCACGCGTAACTACGGCGAGACGGCAACGGAAAAATCCAACGAGCTGCTCTTCCACATGCTGCTGGCGGTGCTCTCGGTCTCCGCGCTGATCTGGCTCGTGCTCGGACGCCGGGAAGCGGCCGTGGTGCTGATCGCCATCCCCGTCACGCTGGCGCTCACCATCTTCGTGTTCTCGCTATACGGCTACACGCTCAACCGCATCACGCTCTTCGCGCTCATCTTCTCCATCGGCATTCTGGTCGACGATGCGATTGTCGTGGTCGAGAACGTGGTACGCCACACGCGTCTGCGGGCAAGCGACTCGCGCGGCCTCGCGGCGCTGACCATCCGGGCCGTCGACGAGGTGGGCAACCCGACGATCCTTGCCACGCTCGCCGTCGTGGCCGCCATCTTGCCCATGGCGTTCGTCGGCGGCTTGATGGGTCCGTACATGCGGCCCATCCCGATCGGCGCCTCGGCCGCCATGCTGTTCTCGCTGCTCGTGGCATTCATCGTGACGCCCTGGGCTGCCGTTCGGTTGCTGTCTCATGCCCTCGGTCATGAGCACCAGGGGGAGGATCGTCTCACGGGGCTCTATCGGCGTGCGATGCGCCCGCTCATTAGTCATCCCCTGGCGCGTGCGGGATTTCTGGCGGGCGTGGCTCTGCTGCTGCTCGTGGCGCTGGCGCTCGTGCCCTTGGCGCTCGTCACCGTGAAGATGCTCCCGTTCGACAACAAGAGCGAGTTCCAGGTCGTGATCGACATGCCAGAGGGCACGCCGCTTGAGCAGACGGCTAGGGTTGCAGCCGCACTTGCCGAGGAAGCCCTGACCGATCCAGACGTGACCAGCGTGCAGAGCTACACGGGTACAGCCTCGCCTTACAACTTCAACGGATTGGTCCGTCACTATTTCCTCCGCCAAGCGCCGCACATGGCCGACCTGCAGGTAAACCTGAGGCCGAAGTCGGATC
>WHTT01000210.1 GCA_009377605.1 Luteitalea sp. | reverse complement strand
AGAGCGACACCGCGCCAATAGGTCAAGCGAAGTCGCGGGTCCGTCACGCAGCCCAGCGCCTCTGCAATGGTCGCCACCCCGATAATCACGAGTAGTTGCGCGCTGAAGATGATGAAGGCAAGAAGAAGGGCGTCCATCACTCCGCCTCGTCGATGAGCCGCTTTAACTCCTCGCGCTCCTCTTTCGTCAGCCGCCCTTCCATCACGAGATGCGCGAGCAGCGGTCGCGACGCCCCGTCGAAGACTCGATCGACGAACTCGCGCACGAGCGAGGTGATGACACGCCCCTCCGGGCGCGCCGGCCGGTAGCGGAACGCCCGGCCGTCCGCGCGCTTCTTCAGGTACCCCTTCGCCTCGAGCGTGCTCATCATCGTCATCACGGTGGTGTAGGCGACGGGGCGCCGCTTGCGCAACGTCTCGTAGACCTCGCGCACGGACGCTTCCTCGAGCCGCCAGACGATTTTCATGACGGCGAGCTCCCGCGCACCGAGGCCGGGTTTGGTGTGGGCCATGACTACTACTATACGTATAGTACTTATGGAGTCGTTGTCAACCTGGGCGCTGCCCGCAGGCCGAGTGCGGCCGTAGTAGCCTTTGGGCCGTCGTCATCCGCTTCGAGCTGATCCACGAGACGCGCAGAATAGCAACGATTCAGTCGCGATAAACGCCGAAGGGGCTTTCTATCCGCGGTCGAGCCGGTGGAAATACACTTGGCGACGACTCAGGAGTAGCCTGCCGAGAAATCATCAAACGCTACATCGCGATCACGCGCGCGAGGCCGACCAGCTAGTCGTCTTTCCAATCATCCCGTGGTTCTGCAGCTGCGCGGGCGAACATCCACAAGCGAACGCGCTCAGGATCAACGTCGAGGAGATCTGCGAAAGCGGCGAATCGTGTTCTCCGGGTCACAGCGCAGCCTGGCGCTGCAGTTCAGCAGATGCTGCGTCGCGTCGTACGTGGGATCGCCGACGAACGGCTTGGGATCGATGACGAGCCACGGCTCTCGATCCGCACGAAGGACATTGCCGGCGTGCAGGTCCGTCGCGAGCAACGGGTGCGAGGGCGCACTCTGCGGCAGTTCCTTAAAGAGGCGCAGACCCTCACGGACAAGGCCCGTATCTGGCCAGTGCTCGGCCTGCGCCAGCGTCTCGTCGCTCCAGTGTTCCGTCATCTCCGACAGCGGACGAAAAGGATGCGGCGCGATGGGTAC
>WHTT01000209.1 GCA_009377605.1 Luteitalea sp. | reverse complement strand
CCTGCGCCACATGCTGGTGTCTGGCGAGGCGAAGCCGGATCCGCAAACCGGTGAGCTCCCACGCACGCTTCCGTTCGTGGTTGTGATCATCGATGAGTTGGCCGATCTGATGATGGTGGCGTCCAACGAGGTCGAAGAGTCGATCTGTCGCCTCGCGCAGATGGCCCGCGCCGTCGGCATCCATCTCATATTGGCCACGCAGCGCCCATCCGTGGACGTCATCACTGGTTTGATCAAAGCGAACCTACCGGCGCGTATCTCGTTTCGCGTCTCATCGAAGACGGACTCGCGTACGATTCTCGACTGCAACGGCGCGGAGCAGCTCCTTGGCAAAGGGGATATGCTGTTTCTCCCACCGGCGAGCTCGCGTGTCGTCCGCCTGCACGGACCGTATATCTCCGAGCAGGAGAGCGCGCGGCTCGCGAGTTACCTGCGAAAGCAGGGGCAGCCGGTCTACGACGAGACGATTACCGAGGACGAGAAGAAGATGGAGGCGGTCGGTGGCCTCGAGAAAGACGACCTGTACGACGAGGCCGCCCGCATCGTCGTGCAGAGCGGCCAGGCGTCGATCTCTTACTTGCAGCGCCGACTGCGCATCGGTTTCAGCCGCGCGGCGCGCCTCGTGGACATGATGGAGGCGGAGGGACTCGTGTCGACCGGCTCGGGCGGCAAGGCACGCGAGGTGCTGGTACCGAAGGATTACTTCGATCAGGTGGACGCGCAAGTGCGCTAATGAGGAGAACAGCCGTAGCGCAAGCCTTTAGGCCTGCCTTGACGTGGCCGGCGTGCTGCTGGCAGGCCTAAAGGCCTGCGCTACGGCTGACCATCGAACCGGATGTGAGCCATGCCCATCCGCAGAGTTGCCATTGCTCTAATTTTCGCCGCGCTGATGGCTGCGCCGAGTCAAGTCGCCGCGCAGTCAGCCAAGACGAGGTACGAGCGAGCGCTCGCGCGCGACAAGAGCCTCACGAAGACTCGGCGAGCTCCGCCCTTGTCTCAACTGCGGGCGGCCGTGCGCGCCTACGAGCAGATAGTACGGCGTTACCCGACGAGCGGCTACGCCGATAACGCCCTCTATAACGGAGCGCTGCTCGCGCTCGAGACGTATCGTCATTATCAAGACGCCGTCGATCGCGACGCGGGCATCGAAATGCTCGAGTGGATGATTGACGAGTATCCCCATAGCTCGCTCAAAGCCGACGCCCGGAAGCGCCT
>WHTT01000208.1 GCA_009377605.1 Luteitalea sp. | reverse complement strand
CGACTCGGTGCTGTCCAGGCACATCAAGGATGGAACTGTCAGGGAAGCCGACTTGAGCGACGGCGTGGTAGGGAAGCTCAACCAGGCAGGCCCCGAGGGTCCTCAGGGTCCGATAGGCCCTGAGGGGCCAGTTGGCCCGCCCGGCGAGATGGGGCCGCAGGGCGACCCAGGTGAGCAGGGAGAGCCCGGAGCTGCCGGTGTTTCCGGCCTCGAGACCATCGCTACCGAAATCCGCGTTCCGGGTACCGCTTCCGGTCAAGTCGCAGCCATCTGCCCCGAGGGCAAAGTCGCAATCGGTGGGGGGCACGCAGCCAGCGCTGATGGGGCTGACGGAAGCAACACCCTCATTAACGAATCAGGTCCCGGCAACCTGACGCAGAGCAATGGCGTATGGAGTGGCGATCGTTGGGTCGTCCGATTCGACAACACGGCGACCACTCACCCAAGCGGTCAAGGCAACGTCAAGGCGTACGTGAACTGCGCTTTCGCTAACTGAGGCGGTAAGTCTGGGATCCGAGTCCCACGAGTCACAAGGCCCCCGGTGAACCGGGGGCCTGTTTCGTTGGCTGGACGAAAGGTCGACCGGCGCGCCCGTTGCACTTGTGCTCGTGCGAGGATTGGCCGATCGGGGCGTGGCCCAGCTTGGCAGGGCGCCTGCTTTGGGAGCAGGAGGTCGGCGGTTCGAATCCGCCCGCCCCGACTGTTAGAACGTTTGTGCAGGTCACAGCACTAGCGCTGACGCTATAACCGGATAGGTGGCTCGTCAAGAGTCTTGCACAGCGCTTAGCGACCGGATAACTTGGGCTACACCTTGGACGACTTCGGGAGCCTCGACGCGCTCGGTCAGTCCTTCCGTCGCGTCCTTTTGGCCGAAAATCGCTCTCCTCGCACGGTCGAAACCTACGGTGAAGCCATCTCACAGCTCTCAGCCTTCCTGGAAACCGATGGCCGGTCAACCAAGGTGAGCGAGATCGAGGCCGCGCAGGTCCGGGACTTCATCGCCCGCCTGCTCGAGATCCACAAGCCCGCGACCGCAAGCAACCGATACCGGGCCCTGCGGCGGTTCTTTCGATGGGCCCACGCCGAGGGCGAGATCGACAGCGACCCCATGGAGCACGTCAAGCCTCCACACGTTCCCGAGACGCCGGTCGACGTCCTGAGCGTCGAGCAACAGAAGGCGCTCGTCAAAGCCTGCGAGGGTGTCGAGTTCGAGGACCGGCGCGACATGGCCCTGGTC
>WHTT01000207.1 GCA_009377605.1 Luteitalea sp. | reverse complement strand
ACTGCGTGAAGCGCGTGCCCTCTTTGGCCAGGCGATCGATGTTGGGCGTTTCGAACCGGCGCTGCCCGTACACGCTGAGATCGCCGTAGCCGAGGTCATCGGTGTGAATGAGGAGAATGTTGGGCAAGCCGCCTTCGCGCTCTGCGCTCTGGCGCCACAAGCCAGCCTTACGTTCAGCCGCCACCGCCACCACGCAGGCGGCGACCACCACCGTGGAGACCATCAGACGTTGTAGCATGACCACAGAGAGTAACGCCGAACCGCGACAGAATGCCAGTCCATTGACGCAGGATGCGCGGGTGGCTGCAGCCGGCGCCAATGTCGTCAATTACGAGGGACCCGCGCCCCGAAAGGCGCGGCCAGTCACGACTTGACCTGCGACAGGATCGACAGCACTTGCCCGTCGGGATCCTTGAAGAAGGCCATCCACTCCTCGGTCCCGTCCTGGTGCCGGTGAATCATGTGCGGCGCGCTGATGAACTCGACGCCGCGTGCCTGCAGGTCGTCATAGGCGACATCGATGTCCGGCACGGAGAAGTAGAGAACATTCTGCTCACCCGGGCTGTCCTGCCGGCGTCGACTCAGGAAGAGACGCGTGCCGCCGCAGTCGAAGAACGCCAGGTCGCCCTCTGGGCTCGGGAACGTGTAGAGATGCGTAAGGCCGAAGACGTCGCGGTACCACGCGACCGCTTTCGACACATCCGTGACATGGCGCGCGATCTGGCCAATGCGTCCCAACTTCGAGGTCGTGGTCGTCATGGATGCACCTTTCCTGCTCACGGCGCTCTCGATCGGCGCGCCGTGCCACTTCCGCAGGGCAGCGCGGTTCTCGAGGCCGAGCTTGCCGAGTGCGTTGTCGATGTGGAACTTGACGGCATCGAGGCTGATGCCGCGCCGGCGGGCGATCTCGCGGTTCGTCATGCCGTGGCGCACCGCATGGACGATGCGCCATTCGGCGGGTGTCAGCACATCCGGGTGCGCCGGCCGGCCACGGGCCATGATGGGCTCATCCTAGCGCGCCCGGACACGAATTACCCTCCCCCCTCCTGTACCTAGAAGCTATACCGCAGGGCGAGCCGGATCTGCCGTTCGGCATACGCGTCGTACAGCTCGAAGATACGCATGAAGTCGCCCGCTTGCAGGTCGCTCTCCGGATTGCCAAACTTCGGTGTGTCGGTCACGTTGGTTGCCTCGACCCTCGCTTCCAGCCGGTGGGTTCCGCCGAGCGGGAATGCACGGAATACCGAGAGATCCA
>WHTT01000206.1 GCA_009377605.1 Luteitalea sp. | reverse complement strand
GTGCTCAAGCGGGTCGCTGATCGCGAGTCCGCCAGGGCACCGTATCTGGGCCCGATCAGCGCGATCGCACGCGCGTCAATGCGGCAGATTCACGGCAACATGAAGCGACGCCGTGCGCGCAGCCCGCGCCTGGCCGGTCGCGGGTCCGCTCGTGCCGGCGTTCACATGGCTCGTAGACAGACGCCGGCCGAATGACTCAACCACCCGCATCTCGACGCTTCATACCGTCCCCTCTTCCGCCGGCGACCGCAGGGAACGACCTGACTCAGCGTGAACATGGTTAGCAGGTTCCCAGCAACACAGCGACGGGAAAGTGGTGGGAGGAGTGAGTCGCGAATTCGTGCCTGATTTCCCAACTCTGGGATGCGGCTTCAGGCCGACAGGGCTTACACCAAGCCATCCAGCGACAGGGCCCGAGCCTCAGGGCCTTGTCCGCCGTCCTGGCGTCCGATCGACTACTCGGCCCGGAGCGCCTCGACCGGGTGAATCCGCGTGACGCGGCGCGCCGGCAGGTAGCTGGCCACGGCGGCGGCAGCGAGCGAGCCGACCACCACGACCGCATACGTCGGCGGATCGATTGGCTCGACCTCGAAGAGCAGCGCGGACATCAGGTGCGACAGTGGAGCGGCGGCCACCAGGCCGGCCGCGGCCCCGATGCCGCCCCACAGTAGCCCGCTGCCGACGAACATCAGCTGCAGGCTCTCCTGTCGGGCGCCGAGCGCCAAGCGGATGCCGATCTCGCGCGTCCGCTGCAAGAGCGTGTAGGCGATCACCGCGTAGATGCCGATGGCCGCCAACAGCAGGGCCATGCCGCCGCTGATGCCGAGCAGCGTCAGCGTGAAGGCGGTCCGCGACATCGACTTGTCGTATACCCGCTGCATCGTCTGCATCTGCGTGACCGGCAATCCCCCGCTCACCGCCGATACCGCGCGGCGGATGTCCGCCGCATAGCCTTCCGTCCCGGCGCGCGGTCCGCGGATCATGAACGTCGCCGACCGGGAGGAGCGCAGCGGCCAGTACACCGTCGAAGGTGACGGCCGGTCCGCCCCGTCATGGCGGACATCGCCGACTACGCCGATCACCTCACTCCAGGAATCGTTCGGATTCGAACGAATGCGCTTGCCGATCGCCGCCGCCGCCGAGCCCCAGTATTCACGGGCGAAGTTCTCGCTGATCAGCACGACCGAGCGCTTCTGGTGGAGATCGGTCCAGTCGTACTCGCGACCGGCGGCCAGCGGCGTGCCCAGCACCCGGAACGCGCCCGGTGCCGCCCTGATGAAGCGGCGCAGGGGCGGGATGGTGTGG
>WHTT01000205.1 GCA_009377605.1 Luteitalea sp. | reverse complement strand
GCATCGACGTGCGCGAGATGGCAGCCGCCGTCGGCGCGGCTCCCTACGAGCTGCTCTGTCGATTGGGGAGCCGGATAGACAGGGTCTATCTCTGACACCTTCCAGTCGCCAACCTTCGGCTTCGGCAGCTCCGTCGACGCCGTCCGCGACTTGGCCGTTTTCGCTGTGCCAGCCAGCGTCGTACTGTAGCCCTCCGGGCCCTTAACGAAGGCGACCGCGGTAATCTGGCTTACGGCTCTTCCCTCTCTCGATACAGAAGAGCTGCCTAGACCCCAAATGGATGGCTCATCGGTCGTCGACAGACGATTCCTACGTACCTTCGTAGTGACCCGCCCGCAAAGAGCGCCTATCGTGAACCTCCACGACAGAAGCCTCGGGGGAGAACATGTCCAAGATCACCGTTGCGTTGACGTTCATCGCGGAGGTCGACCTTGCCGACAACCCGAGCACAGCCTCCCAGTTCGTGATTCTTGTCGGTACCGACGGCCCCGACGAGATGACGGTCGGTGACCTCGGCGCCGATCAGGACGGCGATGGCGACGTCAACGTGACGATCACGGAGACCGCGGCCTGGCAGCCTGTCACCGGCGCGGGTGACGACGTCGTGACAGGTCAGGGCGGTGCCGGCACCGGCGGACCCACCGAGCAGCGGATGGTGATCGTTGGCGGCCCCGGCGACGACACGCTCATCGGCGGCTTGTCTGACTCTGACCACTTGTGGGGTGGCCCGGCTAATATCGTATCGTCCTCTTGATCGGCACAGACGAGGCGTCGTGGAGAGTGATCGTCACTTGGTGTCTCTCAAAGGAAACGGGACAACGGACAAAAAAGGAATTAGACAATGTCCACCGGATTCATCGCTCGTCACGTTGATGGCGTCTGCCGGCCCCTGCTTTTGAGTGGCGGGGGCGGCGGAACCATTGCGATTACCGCCTCCGTCGGCATCAATGGTGCGAACCAGAAGAACGATGTGATGGTGATCCAACGCGCGCTGAACGACGTCCCGCCGGATCAAGGCCGGCCTGAACCTCCGCTCGTGGTCGACGGCATCTGTGGTCCGAAGACCAAGAAGGGCATCCAGGCCTTTCAGCTGAAGCACTTCGGGTGGAAAGGAGCGGACGGGCGTGTCGATCCTGACAAGCAGACTATTGCCAAGCTGAACGAGTTGTCAGGCGGCTCGAGCGCGGCCGCAGCAGGTGTTCGAGAAGCCGAAGTGCGAGGTGAGCACCGGGAGGCTGGGGGCCGAATCGCTCGCGTCGTGGGGCTCTTGCCCCAATCCCTTAGCTGCGTCAAGGCGGCGCAGCA
>WHTT01000204.1 GCA_009377605.1 Luteitalea sp. | reverse complement strand
GGCACAGCGAAGAAGGTTACCGGATCGAGCGGTGTAACACCAAACAACATCGCCTCGAGATAGCGGGTAGCGAGCGCTGCACCTGCCAGTCCCAACAGAAGCCCGATAGCCGTGAGCGCGATGCTCTTGCGAAGCACGAGGACGATGACGCTCGCACGTTCGGCGCCAAGTGCCATGCGGACCCCGATCTCGTGCTGGCGGCACGTGACCGCATACGATGTGACACCGTAGAGACCAATTCCTGCCAGCAGCACCGCCAACGCCCCAAACAGCCCCGATAAGAGCGCGACGAGCCGTTCCTGCGCGAACGAGGCATTCACTTGATCCGCGAGCGGCCGAAAGCTGAACGCGAGATTGCGATCGACTGCAGTGAGCGCGGCAGCCACACTGCGCGCCAGCGATACCGGGGATCCGCTGGACGCACGGGCGCTGATGTTGATGTTGCTCGCCTCGCCATTCAGTGGCTCGTACAGTGTCGGCTCTACGCCATCCCTCGGTGTTCTGTAGACTGCGTCGTCCACTACGCCAACGACGGTCTTCGGCACGGGCACCTCGTCGGATCCCGGAGGCGGTAGCTCGGTGACGGTCTGGCCGATTGGGGTCTTACCGGAAAAGAACTTACGCGCGAACGCCTCGTTCACGATGGCCACCGGCGGTGCATTGATGGCATCGCGCTGATCGAAATCGCGGCCCGCACGGATTCGCGTACCGTAGGTCGCAAACCAGCCTGGTGTGATGTCGTGGACTCGCACGGCGCGCTCCGGAAGCGGCATCGAGAGTCCGCCGGACACATCGACTGGAAACCTCTTGTGGTGGCCGCTGGCCGGCGTGATATCGGAGCCGGCCGCGTGCGCGACACCCGGCACCGCGGCGACGGCTTCGACGAGGCGACGGGAGAACGAGAGCCGACTGGCCGGGTCTATAGCCGATCGCGTCGCATCCACGTTGACCAGCAGCACGCGATCGCTATCGAAGCCAAGCGGCACGCTGGCAAGTCGCTGGAATGTCCTCACGAACAGACCGGCGGTGACGACGAGCATGAGTGACAGTGCGATCTGTACGACGACGACGCTGCCTGAGCCGCGGCCGGCACCGGAGAGCCCTGGCCAGCCTGCCTTCGCTCTGAGAGCAGAGGCCGGTTCCTTCAGCGCGTCGATTGGCGCCGCGCGCGTCGCGCGCCACGCCGGCACGACGCCGAACAGCACAGCCGAAACGACGGCAACCGCCGCCGTGAACACTAACATGCGCCAGTCGAGCGACACGTTCAAGACGACCGATGTGGAGAGCTGCGCCACCAGTGCACGGCT
>WHTT01000203.1 GCA_009377605.1 Luteitalea sp. | reverse complement strand
ATGGTGTACGTGCCAGGTGCGAGATTGATGAGACGATAGTAGCCCTCACCATCGGCCACCGCCGCGGCCGGCTGAATCATCTCCGGGCTCGTGGCCGTCACGGTGACACCCGGCAGCGCGCCACCTTGCTCGTCTCTGACGTATCCACGTAGGCTGCCCGCGCCGGTTTGCGCGAAGACAGCCGGAACACCCGCGGCCAAGGCGAGGCCCACGATCGCCAAGTTGCTCGCGATCCTTCTGTAACGATTCATCTAACGTCTCCTCCAGCGGGAACATGGCGCGGTCGGCGCCGCGCTCAGAAACATCTCTCCGACCGAGCGCCTTCGGCGGGCGCGCCAGTAGGTGTGCACCAAAGGAAGGGGTGTGCGCGCACTCACATGAGAGATGCAATGGGCGGATTATAGCTATCCGTCCAGGTCCGACGCTACTGACATATGTGTTCCTATCGTGCCACACAAATGTCGCGTCTGACGACGCGGCTAAAGCCGCGCCCTACGGATGTGCTAGTTGACCTATTCACAGAACTGATGTAGCTGTTGAGCTACTGATGCCCATCCCAGCGGAACGTTTACGGATTTCGGCAGAAACGGGGCGCTGAGCGGTACCCTGCCCGAGCAAGGCTATGACACGCCGAGCGCGAACGTCGGACCACGAATCGGGCTTTCGTTTCGACCCTTCGACAACACCGTGGTCCGGGCTGGCGGCGGGCGATCTCCGCGGCAATGTGCTGGCGCTCATGACGAGCGTGGATTCATTCATGTCGATGTCGAAAGCCGTCGCGTCAAGGGCCTCTCTAACGTGCTTGCGGTGGGAGACGCTGCGGATTTTCCGATCAAACAGGCGTTCCTGGCGCTGCTCCAGGCCGATGCCGCGGCGGAGCACCGCCAACCGCGAGCTCGTCCCCAGAGCCCTGGGAAATTCTTCGCTGATTGGGAGAAGAAGATAGGCTTCTTGCGTCACGCGGCAGTGCGCCACAGCGTACGGATTGGCATCCATTGTGCTGTCTGCATCCGGAGATGCCCGAGCCATGTACGAGAGGACGACTCTCATGGCTGGAATCAGCAGCCGCCGCGACCCGGGGGGCGCGCTGGCCGTCGGCTCCAAACCATTCGGGGCGAGGCAAGTGCGTAGGAACAGCCACGGAATGACGCATGCGTTGTCTCAAGGCCCTTAGTCGAGACCATTGCGACATCGAAGCCATGCTGGCGGTCCTCGGGGCGTCGGCCGCTCGGCTCGAGCAGGGACGTGACGTTGCCTCAGATATGCTGGCTGGCATCCTGCGATTCTTCCGTTCCTTCGTGTGTGAATGTCATGACGCGAAGGAGGAGGTAGGGCTGTTCCCACGGCTCGCGGCACATGGACCGGTGGGATGCTGCGGGAGTTCGAGGGCATCGAGCGTGCCCGGATCGGCGCAAATGATCCCACACGGTCGCCGCATCGTATGGGGCGTTGATGAGCACG
>WHTT01000202.1 GCA_009377605.1 Luteitalea sp. | reverse complement strand
GTCACCCACGATCGCGACCTCATCGACGCGGTTGCCACGGCCATCCTCGAATTGGACGAGCAGGCCCACCGGGTGACCCGCTACGAGGGGAACTATGGCCGCTACCTCGACGCGAAACGGGCTGCTCGTATCCGTGCCCAGCAGGCGTACGACGCCCAGCAGGACGAGATCGCAGGACTCCGTGAGAGGGCCGCCGCGACCGCCCGAATGGTGGGCTTCGGCCGAGCTGCGCCCGACCGCGACAAGCACGCCTACAACTTCCGCGGCAAGAACGTCGAGCGTGCGGTGAGCCGGAACGTCCGCTCGATCCAGGAGAAGCTCGCCCGCATCGAGGCAAACCCGCTTCAGCCGCCACCTGCCCCGATGCGTTTCCGTGCCGACTTCGCTGCGGGGAGGTTGCGGCCCGGGACGGTCGCCGCGAAAGCCAGTGACGTGGAGGTGACCTACGGCGACCGCCAGGTGCTCGCGGGCGTCAGCCTGCTCGTCGACGCCGAGGACAGGATCTGCCTGACCGGGCCGAACGGCTCCGGCAAGTCGACGCTGGTACGAGTGCTGACTCAGCAGGAGAAGCCAGACCGTGGGAGTGTCCGGTGGGCGCCTGACGTCCGGATAGGCTTCCTGCATCAGGAGCCACAGCTGACCGCTCCGGAACTCACCGTCGCGGAGAACATCACGCTCGGCCTTCGACTGGCAGGAGTCCCGAACGTCACCGACGAGGCGCGGGGCTGGCTAGTTCGTTGGGGCCTGCTCACCCGTGACGATTTGACCAAGAAGGTCATGGATCTGTCGGTCGGTCAACAACGCAAGGTGGAGCTAGGCATCCTCGTCGGCTCGAACCCGGACGCGCTGCTGCTCGACGAGCCAACGAACCATCTCTCCTTTGATGTTGTCGAGTCGTTGCAGGCGGCGCTCACCGATTTCAGAGGGCCGGTGGTAATCGTGACGCACGATCGCCGGTTGATCAGGGAGTTCCCCCGGAGGCTATGGACGCTCCATGACGGCCATCTCCGGGTCACCGACCTCTGGCCTGCACGAGCCGCTGCGCCGAAGTGACGAGTCGCCTCCGGGCGAATACCCCCGCCGAGCCACGAGGACGGTGCCGCGCTCCCGCGGTCGCAGGGTGACTCCTAGCCGAGGGTCAAGCGGAGAAGGAAAGCTGAAGCGGAATCGCCCGACGAGCATCGCGAGCAGCAGATGGATCTCCAAGGTCGCGTAGTGGCGACCGAGGCAGACCCGATTCCCGGTGCCGAAGGGGATGTGGGCCAGCGGATGTCTCGGCGGCGAGTCGGGTCCGAAACGTTCCGGGATGAAGTCATCTGGGTCGGGGAACGAATCGGCACCCCGGTGGAGCAGGTAGTGGCACACCATCACGGGTGTCGCCTCAGGCACGGTGTGTTCGCCAAGATCGACGTCCTTGGAAGTCACGCGGAACTGCCGTGCGGCCGGCGGGTAGAGGCGCATGGCCTCCTTGACGACGCGCAGCGTGTACGACAACCGGTCCAGGTCTCGCATG
>WHTT01000201.1 GCA_009377605.1 Luteitalea sp. | reverse complement strand
TGTTGAAGCGAAGTGATAATGTCCCCTCGCGAGCGAAATAGAAATGTCCCCTAAGCTGATGGCCTCGAAGGGGGTCATCGTTTGGGAAGGACATGGATGAGTGCGAGAGAGTTGAGTCGGGTGGAGGTGTTGAGCCGCGTAAAAGCGGGGACCTTGAGTTTGGGATCGGCCGCGACGTTGCTGGGCGTGAGTTACCGCCAGACGAAGCGTCTGGCACGGCGCTATCGGGCGGAGGGGGCGAAAGGGCTGAAGCACCGGAGCGCGGGGGGCGCGTCGAATCATGCGCGGCCCGCGGCCGAACGGGAGCGTGCGTTGGCGCTCGTGCGGGAGAAGTACAGCGGGCCGGTGGACGTGCGGTTCGGGCCGACCCTGGCCGCCGAGCATCTGGCGAGCGAAGACGGCGTGACGGTTCATCACGACACGTTGCGGCGGTGGATGGTGGCGGCGGGGTTGTGGAGTCGGGCCCGCAAACGCGCGCCCCATCGCCAGCGACGGACGCGCAAGGCGCACTTCGGCGAGCTGGTGCAGCTCGATGGGAGTTTCCATGGCTGGTACGAGGGGCGCGGCGGGCGCGGCTGCTTGATGAACCTCGTCGACGATGCGACCGGTCGGACGCTCGCGCGGCTGGGGGATGAGGAAACGATCTGGGCGGCGGTCGACGTGTTGCGCCGGTGGATCGAGGCGTACGGGGTGCCGCTGGCGCTCTATACGGATTGGAAGAATGTCTATGTCCGGGAGTCGACGGCGGAGGAGCAGGTCACGGGCGCCGTGCCGCTGACGCAGTTTGGCCGCATGTGCGCGGCGTTGGAGATTCAGATTATCGCGGCCAGCTCCCCGCAAGCGAAGGGCCGGGTCGAGCGCCATCACGGGACGCATCAGGACCGCCTCGTGAAGAAATTGCGGCGGTTGGCGATCACCGAGGCGACCGCGGCGAATGCGTTTCTGGAGACGACGTATCTCGCCGAGCACAACGCCCGCTTCGCGCAGGCCCCCGCCTCGCCCGACGACTTTCATCGACGGACGCCGAGTCGCGTGACGCTCGATCGCGTGTTCCAACTCGAGGAGACGCGTGTGCTCTCCAACGACTGGGTGATCCGGTACGACACGCGGTACTTCCAGGTGGCGCGGCAGAGCCACCACGCGCCCGCCCGGAGCACGGTGCTGGTGCGCGAGGCGGTCACCGGCGCGATCGAAATTCGCTATCGCGGGCGCCTGATGCGCTGGACCGAGATTCCGACACCGCCGTCGAAACCGCCGACGCCGCCAGCCCGGCGACCGACGGCCCCGGCAGCGGGACGCGCCCTGTCCCGGCCGAGCGCTGATCACCCGTGGCGCCGCGGGTACGCAGAGCGACAGCAACGGGCGCTCGAGGTGGAGCGCGGCCAGTGACGGAGGCCTATGGACGCTGCCGGCGCCGTGGACGCGCAGACGCGCCCACCGTGCCTTGCAAAACGCGCAGACGCGTTTCGCACAGCGTCCACAGGCCCTTCCTGTTGCGTTGAAGAACAAGAGGAGAGGGGACATTTCTATTTCGCTAAGAACGGGGACATTTCTATTTCGCCTTGACA
>WHTT01000200.1 GCA_009377605.1 Luteitalea sp. | reverse complement strand
GCCGTGAGCACACCCGGAACACCTGCGCGGACGCGCAGGTCGTCGAGCTGCTCCCTCTTGAGCACGTATACCGTCCGGAGCCGGTTGACTTCCGACTGCTGCTCGGCCAGTTGATCCGGTGCCGTTTGCTCTGTGATCTTGAGTCGTTTACGCTCAGCCTCGAGCTGGGCGCCAAGGCCCTTTGCTGTGGACGTGTACTGCAGCAGCTCGTTGTCCGAGACGAGGTTATCTTTGTGTAACCGCGTGTATCCGTCTGCCTGTGCCTTGGCATGCTCGTAACGAGCTGACACATCCGCAACGATTGCCTCCAGCGTGAGCAGTGCCGACGTGAGGTCGGCGCGCGCTTTCGCGAGCCGCGCTTCTGCGCCCTTGAGCTCCAGCTCCGCTCCGGTCACCTCCTGTGTGAGCACCGGGTTGCTCATCTCGACGACGACGGTGTTCTCTTCGACCCGCACGCCAGGTCGCAACAACACGCGATCGATGCGCCCTGCGGCCGGCGCGGCCACCCAATTGATGTCCAGTGGCACCAACCGGCCCGTGCCGCGGACGTTCCGGATCATCGCTCCGCGCTGCACCGTATAGGGCCAGATCGTGCCGCGCTCGACGGGCGGAGCCGCTGGTTTGAGTCGCGAGACACCAACCGTGATGAGCAGGATAGCCGTGAGCGCGACGACACCATAGGCGGCGCGGCGCATCTTACGTCGACGTATGACTTCGGGGGGACGAGCAATATCAACCATCGCTGTATAGAGCTACCAAAGAACGTGCCAGCAATGGGCCTGCGCGAATTTGACCGTGTACGCGCATGTTATCTCGACGCAGCTTCCAGAACCAACCCCTGCTGGTGACCGTCTGTGGCACGCGTCGTCCCAGATCCGGACACCGGGTGACGAGGCAAAACGCTCGAAAGATTGACGTCGCTGACTTAGACGAGAGGCGGGTCGCACAAGTTGAGTGCCGAAAGCAAAGAATTGGCGGGCATGGCACGACCCGACGACGGTTCCGGGGACGAGCGCGCGGTTTGGTTGCCCTCCGCCTACTCCTCAAGTCGGCACTGGTACACAGCTCCAGGACATCCGCTCATACACGTGCGGACGAGTCGGGAACGGGCCGCGGCGGGTCGGCGTCGAGGAAGCGCGCGCGATGGGCGGGGCTTGGGAGCGGACAAGCATCCAGGCGGCCGAACCAGCGATAGCGGGACCGCGCGACGCGGTCGTAGAGCCGATCCCGGATGGCGCGCGGTAGGACCCGAAGCAGCGCAAGATACCGCCACGGACGAGCGAGATACCGCGCGGCGCCGAGCACGGCGTCGGATCGTGTTGACGCTCGTTCGCGCTCGATCAGGACGAGCGTGTCGAGCACATCGGGCGCGAGATGATGCCGAGTGAGCAGCGCGCGTCCCAAGGAGGACTGGAGAGCCGCAAAGCGCAGGCGGCCGCGCGGGTCGTGTCGCAGAAGAAATCGAACGCTCCGGTGGCATAACCCACACACGCCGTCGTAGAGCACGATGGGATGGTCGAGTCTGTGGGCCATGGGGCATTCTTCGCTACTATCCTAATCCCAGCATGTCGAGCACCAAGAACCGCGTGTCCGGCACACGAATTGGAATTGATCTTGGCGGCACGAAGATC
>WHTT01000199.1 GCA_009377605.1 Luteitalea sp. | reverse complement strand
CGCCATCCTTGAGCGGGATGCACTCCAGGCCGAGGCCCAGACGCTGCGAGCGGAGCGGGATGAGCTGTTGCTAGATCGGCATCAGCCGGGCCGCGTGTCGCCCTGTGGGCACGACCGCGTCTTTGCGATGCCGTGCCTGCACGAAGACGGCTCGGAGTCGCCCTACTGTATGCAGTGCGACCGCGATGCCCAGCAAGGCGAGATCGCGCGGCTAACTGAAGCCTTCAAGTGTGAAGAGGCGGCGTTGACCACGACAGGCGAATACGCCGCGCAGCACCTTCAGCGTGCCGACGCCCTCGAAGCCGAGGCCCAGACGCGCCAGCAGGCGATCGCGCGGCTGGTGGCGAAATGGCGAGCCGATGCGGCGGAATTGCGTCGTCGCCGAGACTTACGCGACGACGTCTACGACGATCGGGCAATGGACATGTTGGCGGATGCCAAGAAATTGGAGCAGCGCGCCGATGAACTCGCCACCCTCACGAGCGGGGCACGATGACCTGGATTATGTCAGCGCTGACGATCTACAGCCTCTGGTTAGCAGGCGACCGCAAGTCACTCGCGTGGCTGGTGGGGTTGCTGAATCAGGCACTGTGGCTGATTTTTATCGTAACGCGCCAAGAGTGGGGATTGTTGCCGATGAACGCTGCCCTTTGGGTGGTCTACGCGCGCAACCTTCGCAAGTGGGCAGCGGCTGACGGTGGCTCCCTTAATGGTCCAAGCCGACTTGGAGCATCGCCATCACGGATACAGGGGGCGAAATCAGCCGCTACCCATGTCGGAGGCCCCCGATGACCCCGGACACGAGAGAGGGACAGCCGATGAAGATTGTTCATGTGGGCTATTTCGAGCGGCCCGAAGACACGCTACCGACGTTCGATCCTGGAATGGATGTGCCCTGTCCGATTTGTGGGGATGCGTTGAGCGCACGACCACGCACGTCCATCAGCGTGCTTCCCGACTCTGGCGCGCGATCGTTGTTCTTTCGCGCACACCGTTCGTGCTGGAGGGACGCATCGAGGGACGTCCAGCACGACATCGAATCGCAGGTAGTGGATCTTGATGTGGCGCGGAAGGCATAACCCGATGATCCCCGCCCCTGCCGATCCGCAGACGCCGCGCGCCGTCGAGCAGTTGGTGGAGAAATTCTACACAGACGAGGGTGAAGATCTGTGCGGCGGTCGCATGAGGCATTGCATCGTCTGCGAGAAGGGTTGGCAGACTGGTGGTTCGTTCGCCAGTGGACCCAGGCATCATCTGCCGTGTCCTGTAGCGGAACTCGCCGCCGCCCTGCAGGCGCAGCCGGGAGCGGCGCAGGCCTTGACGCAAGAGGATCTGGCCGACTCCTGGTGTCCGCATTGCGGACGGGTCGGAGGTTGCGCGCCGGGGTGCGACTACAAACGGCACGCAGTGGCGCAGGCCGCCCCCTCGGGAGAGGTCTGCGCGTGTGGGCATCATCGCGACGTGCATTTTTGGACGCTCGTGAAGCGAGAGCCGAAGGGTAGGCCCGACTGCAACCACTGCGCGTGCGAGGAGTTCAGGCCAGATGAGGGCCGGAGTCGCGTGTTCCGCGCACAGCAGAATCCGCAGGCCCCGCCTCCCCTCGCGCCGGAGCCGCGGATCGCGGAGGTGGCGAAAGACATCGACTTCGCCATCGACGTGACGTTGCCGCGCGAGACGCAGTTGCGCCGCTACGAAGAGATCCTGTCCGGTGCCTTTGTCTCTGTGCTCGCGTCTCAGGGCTACCAGCCACACGAGGCACTTATAGCTGCCGCCACCGCCTACGCTGAGGATCACCCCTGTGCTGCGGAGGGGTGCGACACCGACTTTCCTGAGCAACCCCACCGCTGGTGT
>WHTT01000198.1:294-2061 GCA_009377605.1 Luteitalea sp. | reverse complement strand
CCTGTGTCGTCCGAAAACGTGAGGGCAGCTGTCCGGTCTGCGGCCAACTGTGTGAGACGAGAGGAACTATTAGAGCGGTTTTCGCGGTCGGCGCTCAACGGAATGCCCTTATCGGACCGGAGCGGCGCCGCCCACGCCACACGCACCGTGCCACACGCAGCTACCACCCCGCGCGATATTGGTGCATTTCATTGAGCGACAACTTGGCGAACCTCGGTCTCCTTCGCCGCGGGCCGTTCTCCGATGGTTTCGCCGACCTGCTGGCACCGCCGCTACGACGTAGCCTGTGTCGTCCGAAAACGTGAGGGCAGCTGTCCGGTCTGCGGCCAACTGTGTGATCGCTGATCAAGAAGACCTCACAGGCCGTCAAACGGAAGCGCATTTCCCTGTCGCGTTGGTCTTGACCGAGCCAGAGTGAAAGGCTACATTGATTCGATTGAGTTAGGTAAAGCGATCCGTCCGGCACCAACACCTCCGGCGGACTTCCGGACCGGATCGCGGACGGGAACCATCCCCGCGGGCAGCGCACCGTCGATCGCTGGTTTGATCCCTCCGCATTTGCCGAGCCCCCGGAGGACCGCTTCGGCAACCGCGGCATCAACGTACTGCAGGGACCTGGCTTGAATGTTCACCAGCGGTGACCATGAACATTGACCCCAACTGGGCTCTTGAAACGGCGTTTGCCGAAATTTCGAGCCGTTATCGGCCGGGCTCGTATTGGCACGGCCGCACGAGAAACGTGCTCCTGCAGATGTGGGGTGAAGTTGTCGGCCGGACTCGGGCTACGACAGAACTCGCCGCGTTGATCGGGAAGTGTGGCTCTAGGAACAAGTTCTCTAAGGAGTACTCGATCTCCAGCGGACCTCTTGCTGAGCTTGAGGCGCATTTCGCGGCACTCCCACCTGATCCAGAGCCGAAACGTAACCGGCTGAACGCAGGCGATCGGGTAGGGCCGTGGAAGTTGCTGGCCCGTCTGGGTCGCGGCGGAAACTCGGAGGTTTGGAGTGCCACATCAGATACCGTTCCTGACGCGGCCGTGAAGATTCCGAACGGAGGACGGAATTCGTTGCGGCGCTTCGCGGGCGAGCTGACACTCATGGGCAAACTGAACGGCACGAAGGGTGTCATGCCGCTGATTGCGGGGGCAAACGACGAGGGGCACATGCCCTGGCTGGCCATGCCCATTGCGAAGCCAATCATGTCGGCGCTCGATGAAGACGACCCGCTTTTCGTGTTTACAGGAACCATTCAAGTTCTTGAAACGTTAACGAGCCTGCATGGGTCTGGCATCAGTCATCGCGACATCAAACCTGACAACATCTACCTCCTTGATGGCAGTTGGGTTCTGGCTGATTTTGGGATCGCGTCGTTCCCTGGAAAGGAGGCGCTCACGGAAGCCGGTCGCAAGCTCGGTCCGATGTTCTACATCGCGCCGGAGATGCTCACCTCTCCCGATACGGCTGACGGCAGACCGGCAGACATCTATTCGCTCGCGAAGACGGTGTGGGTTCTTCTCTCCGGCCAAACGTATCCACCCCCGGGCGAGCAACGCGCCTCCGTCGAGGGGCTTCGCATCAGCTCGTATGTCGATCTGGAATGCGGAGCGAAACTGGACGAGCTGCTTGAGGAGTGCACCCGCCACGATCCGCACGACCGGCCCAGTGCGGCGTTATTGTGCGAGCGATTGACCAAGATGCTGCAATGACCTTCACCACTTCCTTCTGAGGGCGGGGACAGCGGCGATACCTTTAGAGACGCGGATGGTCA
>WHTT01000198.1:0-284 GCA_009377605.1 Luteitalea sp. | reverse complement strand
CGGCGGCATTTCGGCTTCCAGCGCGGACTGACTCGGATGGGCGGCGGTTCTTCCTCGGGATTGCGGCAAAGTACTCCCGGAACGTCCGGCGGAAGCCCTTGTCGAAGCCCGTGCTGCGCGCAGGACCGGGAACGTGATGTTCCTGCAATGCGGGGGCGACCGTCGGCCCAGCCAGCAAGGATCTGCCGCCAGTTACGGCGCGTGGCCTTGCCCTCAGCCCGCCACTTGAGCATCACCTGATCGATCTGATCAGCGATGTCGACGTATGGATTGTTGCGCAGCCA
>WHTT01000197.1 GCA_009377605.1 Luteitalea sp. | reverse complement strand
GATCTCGATCGACAACAGCAGCGTGATGACGTTCCGCCGGAGGAACACGCCGGATGTGCCGATCGCGAATAGCAGCGCGGAGAGGATCAGGTAATGGTCAAGTGTCACCATCTCAGGTTACCAAGCACCAGCGTTACACCTTCCGCTTCGCTAACACCACGGCACCGAGCATGGCGACGAGAATCAGGACGGAGGTGACCTCGAAGGCGAACGCGTACTCCGTGAAGAGCACTCGCCCAATCTCGCGGACCGAGGACACCATCTCAGCGCTGGCAGCCTCTTTCTCGACCGCCGGCCGACCAACGCGCGCGACCGCCCACGCGAGCTCGACCAGCAGCACCAGCGCCAGCAGGCATCCGCTCACCTTCACGCCAACCGGCACCGGCGCGCGCGCACGGGGATCATCGTCTTCATGGGACGCGTTGAGCAGCATCACGACGAAGAGAAACAGCACCATGATGGCGCCGGCGTAGATGATGATCTGCGCCACTGCGGCAAACGGCGAATCGAGCTGCACATAGAGCGCGGCGAGCGCGCCGAACGACAGGATGAGGAACAGCACGCTGTGCATCGGGTTACGCTGCCCGATCACGCCAAGCGACGCGCCGACCATAATCAGCGCAAAGAGATAAAACAACCAGATGTCCACGTTCGTCCTTTAGAGCCCTCACATGCCGACCGCTCGCACCTCGTATCTCGCACCTCGTACCTTGAACCTTACCCCTCCAACCACACGACCAGCCCCGCCACTGCTAACAGGTTGACCGTGGCCACGGGCAACAGCACCTTCCACCCGAACGTCATGAGTTGGTCGTAGCGATATCGCGGGAGCGTCCAACGCATCCAAATGTAGAAGAACAGCAGGAACCCGACCTTGATCAAGAACCACACCCAGCCGAGCCACTCCGGCGTCACCCCAAACGGATCGAACCAGCCGCCGAGAAACAGGCTCACTGCCACGGCCGAGACCGTGACCATGTTCACGTACTCGGCCAAGAAGAAGAGCGCGAAGCTCATGCTGCTGTACTCGGTGTGGTAGCCAGCCACCAGCTCCTGCTCCGCCTCTGGGAAGTCGAACGGCGCGCGGTTGGTCTCAGCAACGCCGGCAATCATATACACGATGAACCCGACCGGCACGAGAAACACGTGCCATTTCGGGATCACGCCGAACCAGTGCCCCGCCTGGCTCTCGACGATCTCACGCAGTGACAAGGAGTTGGCCAGCACCAGCACCGACGCGAGCGCCAGCGCGTACGAGAGCTCGTAGCTGATCATCTGTGCCGAGCTCCGCAGGCCGCCGAGGAGCGAGTATTTCGAGTTCGAGCTCCAGCCGGCGAGCACGATCCCGTACACGCCCATCGATGTGATCGCAAAGACCACGAGCAACGCCACGTTGACGTCCGCCACCTGCAAGCGAATCGGCTCGTCGAGCAACCCAAAGAGCGTTGTCTCGTCCCCGAACGGCACGACCGCGAACGCCGCGAATGCCGCCGTCGCGGACAGGATCGGCGCCAGGTAGAAGAGCCACGGATCCGCCGCTTTCGGCCGGAGCTCCTCCTTGAACAGCAACTTGACGATATCGGCAAGTGGCTGGAGCACACCGCGCGGCCCCACGCGGTACGGCCCAAGGCGCTGCTGTGCCCACGCAGCGATCTTGCGTTCGAAATAGACGAGGACGGCCGCCGAAATCTGCAACGCGAAGAAGATGGCGCCGATGAGAATGAGATGGGCAATGAGGGCCGGATTCATATCTCGGTCACAGACGGGTGCTCGACATCAGCGAAACGACAGCTTGACGATGCGTGAGAACGGTGCGGTAGGGCGCGGCTCAATGCGCCGCAATCAGCTCCTCCTCCGCGCGCCACGCGGCGAGCGGTGGCCGCCCCGCGCGGACGTGCGCCTCGTATTCTTCGCGAAAGTGTTGCAAGGTACTCACGACCGGCGGCACCACCGCGTCGCCAAACGGGCAAAGTGTCTTGCCACCGATGTTGTCCGCAACGCTGAACAGCAGGTCGAGGTCACGTAACTCCCCTTCCCCGCGCTCGATCTTGGAAAGGATCTTGTAGAGCCAGTCGGTGCCCTCGCGGCACGGCGTGCACTTGCCACACGATTCGTGCTCATAGAAGTGGAGCAGGTTCTTCGCGACCCACACCATGCTCGTCGTCTCATCCATGACGATGAGGCCGGCGGAGCCGAGCATGGAACCGGCCTGCACCAAGCCGTCGAAGCTCGCCTGCACGTCGATCTTGTCCGCGGGCAGCA
>WHTT01000196.1 GCA_009377605.1 Luteitalea sp. | reverse complement strand
GTTGTCCCGCACCTGTTGTGCCATCGTCTTCAGGTTGTCGACCGGCAGGTCCGGATCGAGCTTCGCCACGATCTGTCGCAGCGTGCCCATCATCCGTTCAGGATCGAGCGACGTGCGCACGTAGAACGTGAGAAACCCAAGGTCCTCGGCTTGCCGGTAGGGACGGAACTCGACCGGCGGCACGTCCTCCTTCACGCTGCTGTACTTGGAATTCTGCACGAGCCCGACAATCTCTATGTCGAGCTCATCCTCGCCCCAGGACATGCGCTTGCCCACGGCGTCTCGCCCCAGACCAAACTTCTTCGCAAACGCCTCGTTCACAATGGCCACCTTCGGCGCGCCACGGCCATCCGCACGCGTAAACTCGCGACCCGCAATCAGCGGGATCCCCATCGTGCGGAAGTACGCTGGCGCGATTTGGTCGAAATTCGAGCCACTGTCGATATCCGGCCCGGATCTGAATCCCTCGACGCGAACGTTGTGGCCCCAGCCGTCCCGGGCAATGGCCCGCACGCGTGACGCGGTGACGCTGGTCACGCCTGGCTGTGCCGCGAGCTCGTCCTCGAGCCGTTCGAACAGGGCATGCGCACGTGCTGGCGCGTACCCATTCTGCTCTGGTGAGATGTCGAACGTGACGAGATGGTCGATCGTCAGGCCGAGGTCCACGCGGCTCACGTTCATCAAGCTCTTGATGAAGAGGCCGGCGGCGACGAGCAGCGTCATCGACAGCGCGATCTGCGTCGCGGCGAGCGCGGTGCGGACGCGCGCCGCACCGCGTCCGCCGGACGGCTGGCCAGAGGTGCCCTTCAACGTCGACGCCAAGTTGGGTCGTGTGCTCTGGATCGCCGGGAACAGACCGAACAGCAGGCCGGTCGCGAGAGTCACCGCGATTGCGAACAGCAGGATGTCTGGATGAAGGGTGGTGGGCACCGCACTGGCGAGCGCTCCTTCCGGGCCCAGCGACGCCATCAGGCTCAGCGTCACCTTCGCCACGACAAGCCCGGCGACGCCGCCAAGCGCCGCGAGCAGGCACGACTCGGTCAGCAACTGCACGATGAGGTGCCAGCGACGGGCCCCGACCGACAGCCGTACGGCCATTTCACTCGCGCGGGTTGCGGCGCGTACGAGCAGCAGGTTCGCGATGTTCGCGCAGGCGATCAGCAGCAGCAGGCCCGTGACCGCGAGCAGCAGGGTCAACGGCGTCTGCACGGCGCCGTGCAGCTCGCTCTGACCACGCCGTCCCGGCTCCACGCCGAGGGTTTTCGCCTTGAACTGTGCGAGCGTCGTCTCGCTCATCCCCTCTTGAAGGGGAACCTCGACCTCGTTGATGAGGCCGCGGTACACGGCATTGATCGCGGTCCGAGCCTGGCCGAGGGTCACGCCCGGCCGGAGGCGGCCGAACAGGATAACCCAGTAGCTGCGCCGATCGTTGAACCATTCCGCCCAATACGGGATCATGTATGCTTGCATGGTGATCGGTACGTAGACGTCAGGTTGCCTCCCGGCCGTTGTCCCTTCGAATCCGGGCGGTGCGACGCCGACGATCGTCATCCGTCGACCGTTGACGACGAGCGTGTCGTTGAGCACGGTGGCGTCGGCGCCGAACTGCCGCTGCCAGTACAGATGGCTGAGGACGACGACGTCGGACTCGCCCATGGCGCGGTCGTCCCCAGGCCCGATCAGGCGGCCGAGCGCCTGTTGCACGCCCAACACCGAGAAATAGCTGCCGGAGACCAACAGGCCGCTGCCGCTCACGGTCTCACTGCGGAACGACAGGCTGGCATCAAATCCTTTGTGGGCCGCGATCCCCGTGAAACCCTTCTGGAGCCGCTCGAGATCGCGGAACATCGAATAGCTGAACGCGACGCTGCTGTCGCCGGCCAGGTCCCCGTAGGCCGGACCCGGCTTTGGGCCCGGCGCGCTGAGGTTGACCAGTCGGTCCGGGTCGGGTACAGGCAGCGGGCGTAGCAGCATTTGGTTGAACAGCGAGAAGATCGCCGCGGTGGCGCCGATCCCCAACGCAAGGGTCAATGTGACCGTGAGGGTGAACGACGGCGCCCGCCGCAACTGTCGCAGCGTGTACCGGACATCCTGCGCGAGGCTGTCGAGCAACGGTAGGCGTTGCTCATCACGATACCCTTCCTTCACCGCTTCCACCGCGCCGAACTTCAGCAGCGCTTGACGTCGGGCCTCGACCGGCGGCAAGCCCGCGCGAAGATTCTCCGCCGTTTGCAGCGCGAGGTGTGCCTCGACCTCTTCCCGCAAGCGCTCCTCATCTCGCCGCCGCGTGACCGAACGGGCCAGCCGAATCAGGAAGCGCCTCAGCGCTCTC
>WHTT01000195.1 GCA_009377605.1 Luteitalea sp. | reverse complement strand
AGGCCCATCTGCACGGCGGCGAGGGGATTCGCGAGCTGCCGGTCGCCGCTGTAGCGCGCGTCAGCGAGCCAGGTGTCCTCGGTCCCCCAGTTGATCGCTTCGGGCTCCCAAACGTCCTCGCGCCCGCCGCCGAAGCCGAACGTCTTGAACCCCATCGACTCCAGGGCGCAATTGCCGGCGAGCACCATCAGGTCGGCCCACGAGATCTTCTTGCCGTACTTCTTCTTGATCGGCCACAGCAGCCGGCGCGCCTTGTCGAGGCTCGCGTTGTCGGGCCAGCTGTTGAGGGGCGCGAAACGCTGCTCGCCGGCTCCCGCACCGCCGCGGCCGTCGCTGATGCGGTAGGTGCCCGCACTGTGCCACGCCATCCGGATGAAGAGCGGGCCGTAGTGGCCGTGGTCGGCCGGCCACCAGTCCTGCGACGTCGTCATCACCTGCTCGATGTCCTTCTTCAGGGCGTCGAGAGCGATGGTCTTGAACTCTGCGGCGTAGTCGAACTCCGCGCCCATGGGATCGCGCGCGGGCGGATTCTGGTGGAGGACCTTCAGGTTCAACTGATTCGGCCACCAGTCCCGGCTCGACGTGCCGCTGTGCGCTTTGCCCGAGAACGGGCACTTCTTTTCGTTGTCCATGTTCACGTTGACCTCTACTGTGATGGAGTGAAGCCCGGTTGTCAGTCCGCGGGATTCTCTTCATGGTCCGTTGACGCGATCGTCGGGCCCTCGGTGCGTGCGCTCCTCCGCGGGCGTCGGCGTGTCGATGGGTCGGAGCGGGAGGGCGTTCGGGTCTGGGCTAGGCAATCCGGACAGCGCCCCCAGTAGGCGACCTCGGCCTCGTCGATTTCATAGCCCTTGTCGTCGACCGCCGTGAGACAGGGGGCGGGGCCGACCGCGCAGTCGATGTCAACCACACGGCCGCAGATTCGGCAGATCAGATGGTGGTGGTTGTCGCCGATCCGATCCTCGAAGCGAGCCGGTGACCCGGCGGGCTGAATGCGCCGGATGAGGCCTTCGGCGACCAGCACGCCGAGGGCGTCGTACACGGACTGGAGCGAGATGGCACCGATCTCGACCCTGACGACCCCGGCCACGCCGTCCGCGGTGATGTGGGGCTGGCCCGCCACCGCCCGCAGGACAGCCAATCGCTGAGCCGTGACCTGAATACCACGTTGACGAAGGAGGTCAGCCGGGTCAGGGGCCACGTCGACAGAATAGATCAATTCTTTGACTCATTCAAAGCTTTGACCTCCATGACTAATGGTGGGATAATCCCACCATGATCGTTACTCTGGATTCCAAGCGCCGTTTGACGGTGCCCGCGACGCTTGCGCCTGCCTCGCCAGGTGAGTATTTCGACGCGCGCTTCGATGCAGAGGAGGACGCGATCGTCTTTCGTCGCCTCGCAGGTGACGAAGACTGGCTGACCGTGCTCAAGGAATGCCCGGTCAGCATGGATGATGTACCTCCCCGCCGCCGAGAGACGGCACGTCGTCGTAAGTTATGAGCTGGCTGCTCGATACCGACGTAATCTGCCAGCCGGCCAAGCGCCACGGCGATCGTCGCGTTGTCGCGTGGATCGAACAGGAAAAGAACGATTGCTACACGAGCGCCGTTGTGATCGCTCAGCTTGCGTACTGGGTTCGCACGAAAGAAGGACGGCAGCGTAACGCCCTCCAAGCGTGGTTGACGCGTCTGACGGACGCCATGCATGGCCGCATCCACGGCTTCAACGTATCCGTCGCGCATGTCTGGGCCGAACAGGAGCGCGCACTGGAGAAGGCCGGCCAGCGCATGCCGGTGGAAGACAGCTACATCGCCGCCACGGCCAAGCGCTATGGACTCACGATTGTGACTGGCAACGAACAGGACTTCCGTCGCCCTGGGCTGAAAGTCTTCAACCCGTTCAGGGAGCTACCGACGGGTTGACCAACCCCGCCTCGCGCTCGAAGAGCGCGGTCGCGTCCACCTGATCGACGTACACGACATCCAGGAGCACCAGCCGCGCCGATCTCGCCCGGTGCGGCCGGCGCCCTCGTCCGAGCGGCCTTCAGCGACTGGCCGACTGCCGCGCTGCCGCGGGCGGGCCGTTCAGGAGCGCGTTGAACACCAGTTTGAACGTGCCGTGCGTCTGCGCGCGATGCTGCGGGCGAAAGCCGATCAAAACGACGCGCCCGGCGCCGTGCTTCACCGAGACGGCGGCGGCCTTCTTGGAGATGAGGGACTCGCCGAGCAGCCAGCCGCTCTGGAGCACGTCGCGCTCGACGTACGTCGCCAGGATCGCCGTTTCGTCGTTGCGATCCGACGGCACGATCTCGTAGACCTGGCTGCCCGCAAGGAACGTCGCGAGACCCTCGTCTGGCATCCCGTAGGCGAGCGGGTGGTCGTTG
>WHTT01000194.1 GCA_009377605.1 Luteitalea sp. | reverse complement strand
CCGAATCGCCGACGACGATCGCGTGGGACGATGCGGCTGCCGCGCGCATGAAGAAGATCCCCGCGTTCGTCCGGGGGATGGTCGTCAGGGCCGTCGAGGAGTCCTGCCGCAGGAACGGCATCAGTCGCGTCACGGTCGAAGAGCTCGAGCGGATCCGCGCTCGGATGCCGACCCCGAAAGTCTTTAGGTAGGTGCGCCCGACCTGAAGGTCGGGCCTACTACTGGAAGATGTCCAGTTCGGCCTCCTCCTGGATCCTTTCGTCTATCCACGTCTGGAAGTCTTCTGCGCTCAGGACAGTGACAAAGCCCCGCATCCGGTAATGGCCCAAACCGCAGAGCTGCGCGCAGGCAATCTCGTACTGGAACTCCGGATTCTCCGTCCGGGTCCGCATCTCCGCGGTCGTGACGTTGGGGACGAACCAGATGGGGATTGTAAGGCCGGGGATGGCGTCCTGCTTCACGCGAAACTCGGGCACGTTGAAGCTGTGGATGACGTCCTTGCTCCTGAGCCTCACGATGATCGGCCTGTTCACGGGCAGATTGAGCTGATTGACAGTCGTGACGTCGTCCTTCGCGGCAGGATCGGAGCGATCGAGTCCCAGGGGGTTCGCCTGGAGGTCGAGCAGCTTGATGTCCGTGCGGCCGAATCTCCCGTCGGGGCCGGCATAGTGGACGTTCCAGGCGAACTGCTCGCCGGTGACCTGAACGACCAGCGATTCGCTCTCCGGGGGCATGCGATCGACCCTCGCGGCCCAGAGCGGGATCGAGAATCCGACCAGGAGAATGGCTTCGACCACGGCCACGCCGATCTCGAGATAGCTCGACGTATGCGACGTGGTTCCCGTGTAGCTCGCCACGGGATGCCGCGATCGCCGGAAACGAACCACGCAGTAGGCGAAGAACCCTCCCCACCCAACGAACAGGATGAGCATGAAGACGTGCGTCCAGCCGATCAGGCTGTCGATCTGCCCGCCGTGAGCCGAGGCGAGCGCCGGGAGGCCGAGCCAGTCAGTCATGATGTTCTCGACGCTCTTTGGAGCTCCGACCACTCGGTGTCGAGCTCGATCTCAGCGATGCGCTTGGCGCGCTTGCGCAGATAGAGGAAGAAGCCCACGAACGCGCCCTGCACCGCGAGCGTAATGGCCAACAGCACCAGGATGCCGAGCTTCGCCCCGTCGATCATCGAGGTCTCCTCCGCCCCGAAGCACGCCGGGCACGCGAAGGCGGTCGAGCTGCCGCAGATCGTCACGGCGGCCGCCGTCGCGACGGCCCGCCTTCGCAGCTGCGCTGCTACGGCGAGGCAGGCCCGTCGGATCCCGAGGCGTACCTCCCACCGGGCGCTTCTTGCCTCGCCGAAGCTCGAAGAGCGGAGGCGGGTCATCGCAGTGTCCTCGTCTTGCGCAGAAACCAGGAGTCGTAGACGACCAGGCCGACCGACACGGCGAAGGCCGCGACGGCCGCGAGCAGGCTTGCGACCCCGTCCTCCCGCGCGTACAGGCCCAGGCACCAGACACCGAACAGCACCGCGAGGAGCGCGGAGAGCAGGATCAGCAGCGCATGGAACCATCTGAGGTTCATTCGTGAATCCAGTAGCCGTTGCTGTGGGTGACGGCGGGAAGAGCCAGCAGCGCGACGAAGAAGACAGCGGTCAGCACGAGGACCGCGTAGATCAGCTTCTTCTCGGAGATCAGGTGCATGAAGTAGCACGCCACCAGCGATCCCTTGACGGTCGCGACGAGCATCGCCACGGCCACGGCAATCGGCAGCGGAAGGTGGACGCGAGAGACCGCCACCGTGATGATTGTCAGGACCATGAGCGCGACGAAGACGGTGATGTAGACCCTGACGTGTCTGTCGATGTCAACTGCGTCGTGGGTCGTCATGGATGCCGCCTACAGAAGATACAGAGTCGGAAAGAGAAAGATCCAGACCAGATCCACGAAATGCCAGAAAAGGCCCGAGTGCTCGACGCGGTTGGTCAACCACTCCGGGTTCGTCTTCCAGAGCTTCGCGCCGGGACCCCAGAAATAGGCGTTCACCACCATCCCACCGAACACGTGGAGCATGTGCAGGCCGGTCAGGGTGAAATAGATGGCGAGGAAGTTGTTGGTGCTGGGATAGAGCCCGTCGTGGAACTTGTGGCTGTATTCGAAGTATTTGACCACGAGGAAGACCAACCCGAGCAGGATCGTCGCCCCCATGTAGATCCGATAAGTACCGAAGCGGCGGCGCATCAGCGACGCCCAGGCCATCACCATGGTGACGGAGGACGCAATCAGGACGATCGTGTTGAACGTGGCGAGCGGGACGTTCAGAATCGTGTCTCCCCTCGGCCAGCTCGGCGCCCCCGTCCGGATCAGGATGTAGCTCGCGAACAGGGCTCCGAACAGCATGAC
>WHTT01000193.1 GCA_009377605.1 Luteitalea sp. | reverse complement strand
CCAGTTCTGCTTGTTCTAGATGCGCCAGGATTTCGTGATCCAGCTCGCGCTCGACCCGCCTGCTTCGAAGGAAACCCAGGACGCGTGCGACCAGCGCACGGAGATTCATGACAGCGACTCCAGGAAGCGCGCCACCATGGGGCTGGTCCGCTTCCGCTGGACGGCAGCGAGCCGCTACTCCACCCGCAACGCCACGGCCGGATCGACCTTGGTCGCGCGCCGCGCTGGGACATAACAAGCGGCCGCGGCGACCGCAGTGAGCAACAGCGAGAGAGTCATGAACGTCCACGGATCGGTGGCGGTCACCCCGAACAGGAGACTTCGAGCCGCCTGACCCACCCACAGGGCGCCCATGAGCCCGAGCGCGAGACCGCTCAGGCTCATCACCAACCCTTCACCGATGATCATGCGGAAGATGTCGCTGGTCCGTGCACCCATCGCCATGCGGAGCCCGATTTCCTGCGTGCGCGTCGCGACCGAGTACTGGATGAGCCCGTAGATCCCGATGGCGGCCATCAGCAGCGCTACCGCGGAGAACCCGACGACGAGGGAGGTCTGGAAGCGGCGCTGCGTGAGGTAGGTTCCGAGCTGACGTTCCAGGGGCGCCACGCCATCGATGAACGCACGCTTGTCCACGCGGCCGACGGCCGCCCGAAGTGCCCCAGCCATGCCCACCGGGTCGTCCGCCGACGTTCGGATGAACAGGCCCACGCTGCTGGTGCTGGGAGGACTCTGTGCGAGCGACACGAACATCTGCGGGATCGGCTCGCGCTCCAGTCCCTGGCGGCGCATGTTCGCCACGACGCCCACGACGGTGAACCACGGGCTGTCAGCATCGGCGGGACCAAGCTTGAAGCGTCTTCCCACCGCATCGCGGGCGGGCCACAGGCGGCGAGCCATCGCCTCATTGACGATCGCCACGCGCGGCGCGTCGGGCCCGTCCGCGGCCGAAAAGAAGCGACCTCGGAGCAGCGGCGTCCCAAGGGTCTTGAAGAAATCCACGCTGACCTCGTCTCTCGCGAGGCGCAGGCGTTCGGACACCGTTCCATCGTCTCCTTCGGTGGTAAGGGCCAGCACCTTGGGATTCGAGATGAAGAAATCGTCGCTGATGCCGGCGCTCTCCACACCGGGAACCGCCTGAATCTGTTCAAGCACGCGATGGTAGAAATCGCTCCTGAAGCGTGTCGGGCTGGAGAGATCCACCGCAAGGACCCGCTCGGGCCTGAAACCCGGATCAATCTGCCCCACGTGCCACCAGCTTCGAACCAGGAGGCCCGCGCCGACGAGCAGGACGATCGCGAGCGCAAACTCCGCCACCACGAGCGCGCGGCGGATCCGGCGCGTGGCCGCGCCACCCGCGACGCTTCTGCCACCCTCCTCCCCCGATGGCCGGACGTTACGGCGCAGCGTCGTCATCGCGGGCGCCAGTCCCACCAGGATGCCCGTCAGAAGAGAGATGGCCAGCGCCCAGCCGAGCACGCGCAGATCGAGGCTCGCCTCGTTCAGACGCGCGAGGTCGTCCGGCCCGTTGGCACGGATGAAGCGGATGCCTGCGACCGCGAGCAGTGTGCCGATCACGCCCGAGACGACGGCGAGCACGAGGCTTTCGGTAAGCAACTGTCGCACGATCCGCCCGGCGCTCGCCCCGAGCGCGACGCGAACGGCCAGCTCGCGCGCGCGGCCGACGCTGCGCGCCAGCGAGAGGCTTGCGACGTTGGCCGCGGCAATGAGGAGCACGCACAACACCGCGCCGCCAAGCATCCACAACGCCAACCGCGAACGGGATTCGACCATGTGGAGGCTGAACGGGACGACGCTGATGCCCCGGGTCCGCTCGGCCGCCGGCGACTGATCGTTAAGACGGCGGGCGATTGCGCTCATCTCCGCTTGGGCTTGGTCGACTGTCACCTCCGGTCGAAGTCTCCCAACGACGAACCACTCCTGCGTGTCTCCGCGACGCGCGCTGCGGCCGGATTCACAGTCCTCCAACCTTCCGTTCGGCTGCCACACGTCTGCATCGAAGCTCCCGACCTGAAACCCGGCAGGGAGGATGCCGATGATCTGGGCAGGCCGCCCGTCGAGCACGATGGTCGCGCCGATCGCCTCGCTCGAGCCTCCGAACCGCGCCTGCCAGAAGCGATGACTGATCAGGACCAGGCGCTGCCGCTCGGCGGCTTCTTCGGTCGAGACGCTGCGTCCGCGCACGGGCCGAACGCCGAGGACCTGAAACAGGTTGTGCGAGATGCTGGCGCCCGCGATCCGTTCTGTGCCGTCTGCGCCCGTCAGCGTCGAGCCCACGCTATCGAAGATGGCGATGTCCGCGAAGCTCTGACTCTGACACCGCCACTGTGCGACATTCCAATCGGCTGATCGGCCTTCGTACAGGTTCTGCGTTGGATCCTCGGTCCATAACACCGCCAACTGCTCCGGGGCTCGATAGGGAAGCG
>WHTT01000192.1 GCA_009377605.1 Luteitalea sp. | reverse complement strand
GGGGCCACCGAGACGGTTAGATGACGTGCGCCGTTCACGAGCCAGTCCTTCCGTTGCGCGGCTTGGGGCACGCGCGATGGTCCCGCCGTGCTGTGACACCCGACGTCACGCTGGACATCGCATCATCCCGGGCGCGACCGTCGGACGTCAAGATCGGGGGAGCGTTCGGTCTGCAGGCGCGAGGGGAGGGAGAAGAACGCAGAACCGCCCACGGACAACGACATCGAACCGCCGCCAGTCGTCAATGCCCCTGGTGGCCGGTCTTGAGGTGTCGTCACTGGATTCTGGTCAGCGACTCACCAAAAAGGCCCACTGTGATCCGCGTAGACCCCTCTCCTGAATATTCGAAACGTTCAAAATGGGCGTGAGCCTTCTCGCCTGCATATCTCCACCTCCGACGAACTGGTTGTGACGAGTTCACCATGGGCACAGCTCAACCGCCAATGAGTGCCGCAGGCTTCGCCCGCGCTGCCATCCGGCTCGTTTCCGACTCGCCAGATCTCTCCTTACCCGAATCAAACGTGTCGAGCACGCCGGTCGAACAGGCTTGGCCGCGCTCAGTCCAGGCCGTGCTCGCGCAGCCATGTCGCTTGCCGAGCGCTCGCCATCCCGCGCCAGCGCGTCCCGGTCGACGGCCGCGATCTCTGGGGCCTAGCTGACCAAGTCCGCGTATCGCGGCTCGGGGCGATAGTCGTAGCCGTCGAGAATCCGGTCGCGAGGAGGATGTCTCAAGAATTCGGCCGAAGCTTCCGCAGGCGACGAAACGGCCCGCGCCGTCGCTCGACGACAGTGCGGGCCCACGTCTAGAATCGGATGCCGACGCCCAGCCTCACCTGACTGACATTGAGGTCGCCGCCCGCCAGGATCTGCGTCACGACGTCGCCGCCGCTGATGCGCTTGTAACGGTAGCCGAGATCGAACACGACCGGCCCGCTCTCGAGCATCACGCCACCGCCAACGCCGAACATCGGCTCGGTGCGATCGGTGAAGCGCAGGGCGGTGTCGATAATCCGACCGGTCGTCCCCAGCCCCGACACGCCCGTGTGCAGCCGCGCCATCCCGGCGCTTACCTCGCCGTACGGCCGCACGCCGCCGGATCCGCCAAGCACGCGGAGGCCGGCCTGGCCGTAGTACGCCGAGAGGCGGATGTCGGCCGGCGTGAGGTCAATGAGCTCCGCAATCGGCGGGAACGTCAGGTCGGTGAGCCTGCCGCCCTCGCCGAAGATCTGCACGTGGCCGCCGAGCGGCACGGCCAGGCTCCCGCCGAACGTCGGAGTCGACGAGTTGCCGCCTGTCGTCAGGCCTCCGAACGCCTGAACGTGCCCGTTGCGGTCATCGGCTGCAGCTATCGCCGGAAGCGACAGCATCCCGAGCCACAGCGCCGCCGTCAGAGTTCTCGTACGCATCATGCCCTGCCTTCTGCCGGCGCGGTCAGCTCGCTTCGGTGTTTCCACACCCGCGGGCGCCGACAGGTCCCTCTAGAGCAACTGCGATGCCAGAAATCGATCGGAGATCGAGGCAGGTTTCAGGCCCTCTTTGCCGGCGTCCATGCCGTCATTGGCCTTTGGAGAGGACATGTCACGCCCGGCAGGTTGACGATCACCTTCGTGACTGACGTCCGCGGTGGCCGTTGACCGGGTCGTGTCACGTCGAGACTTCCTCGGCAGCGTCGTGATGACCTCGGCCTTGCTGGCGGCGGCCGAGCGGCCGGTGTCTCCCGTCTCGAGCCAGCGGCCGACCCAGTCGTCGCCCATCCCTGGGCCAGTCTCCATTCGACTCATCGAGGAGAGCGCGACTCTCAAGGAGGATTTCGAGGCAGAGCATCCGAACCTTGAGCGCTGGCGGATCCGGCACGACACGCGTAAACCGGCGCCAGAAGCCAACCGACATCGGCTCATCGTGCGGACAGGCGTTGACCGTTGGCGCCCGATCCTCTAGGCTTTCTTGCGTTACGAATAGAACTCGGGGCGAGATCGTCTACCAGCTCGACGCGGTCGCACAGACGAGGCATGTGCTCGTGGAGCTGAAGCCTGGCCTCGAGGTGAGAGTCAGCGTCAATGGTTCCACCCTGGGCACGTATCAGACGACCCAGGGTGGAGTGCTGTCGTTCGACGGCCTCGGCACCAGGAGCGTGCGGATAGAACCAGCAGGGTCATGACATGATCTCTCGACGACGATTCCTCCAAGCCTCACTCGCCGCCTCGATTGCCGGCGCGGGCTGGCATCTCACACGCGGCCGCGCGCTGGCGGATGCCGGGCTCCACCCGCCCGCTGCGACCGCGTCGGAAGCGATCAGGCCGGAGAGAACGATCCGCTTGTTCAACGGGCGAGACCTCGACGGGTTGTACGGCTGGCTGAAGGACACGCACTACGAAGATCCCCAGAAGGTCTTCACGGTCGCCGACGGCCTCCTGCGGATCTCTGGCGAGACGCACGGTTACCTGGGCACGCGCCAGGCCTACAGGGACTATCACCTCGTGGTCGAGTACACGT
>WHTT01000191.1 GCA_009377605.1 Luteitalea sp. | reverse complement strand
CATTTCGATCTGCTGCGCCGATCGGCTGGGTCGGTGGTCGACGCTGTGTGGCTACGCGTCCAAACAGCCTTCGATTGGAACCTCACACAGGAGCTACGGCACGCCTGCCGATCGCTTCGGCGCACGCCTGCGCTCACGGTCGTCGCCTCGACGGTGCTTGGCCTCGGGATTGGCGCGAGCGCGACCGTCTTCTCGGTCGTCGATGTGTTGTTGCTTCGACCACTCCCCTATCGCGAGCCGGACCAAGTCGTGACGATCTGGCAACAACGAGTGGAGGCCGACAGCGCCATCGGCGATGTTGCGCCATCGAATGTCTTGGACTGGCGTGAGCAGGCCACGAGCTTTGATGTGGTGGCGGCCGCCGAGCCCTTCGCGTTCGACTACATGGTCGGATCTGAGCCTCGGACGCTTCTCGCTGTGCTCGTCACCGAAGGCTTCTTTCGCGCCGTTGGCGTGCAGCCGCTGATTGGGCGCACCTTCCGTCCAGAGGAACATCGGGATGGACAGGATAGCGTCGTGCTGCTTTCGTACGGGTGCTGGCAGCGATACTTCGGCGGTGACCGAGGCCTCGTCGGTCGAACGGTCATCTTGGACAACGAACCGCGCACCGTTGTGGGTATTCTTCCGCCAGATTTTCAGCCGCGGCTGCTGCAAACAGCTCGGGAGCGCGAAGTCTGGGCACCACACGTGACGCCGCCTTATACGCGCCGGCAACGAGGCAGCGCGTACTGGAATGTCGTTGCAAGGCTTCGGCGTGGTGTCTCGTTGGAGCAGGCGCAACGAGAGATGGATGCCATCTCCGCGCGGCTCGCAGCGGCACATCCTCGTACCAACCGCGGTGTGGTCGCGAGACTCGTTCCGTTTCGCGATCATCTCGCCGGGCCGGTTCGTCCCCTTTTGTTGGTGCTCGTTTCGGCAGTTGGCCTCGTGCTCCTGATGGCGTGCGCGAACGTGGCCAACATGCTGCTCGCACGTGGCGCGGAGCGTCAGTGTGATCTTGCCGTTCGCAGCGCCCTCGGCGCCGGCCGCGCCCGCCTCGTCGGACAGCTCATGGTCGAGAACGTGCTCCTCGCGCTGCTCGGGTGGGGTGCTGGCGTTGCCCTTGCGTACTGGGGTACCCGCGTCGTCGTTGCCCTGAGTCCGGGCGGAATACCGCGCATACACCAGGTGGGTCTCGACGGCCGCGTCCTCTTGTTCTCACTCGTCGTTGCCGCGTCGACGGCCCTCTTCTTTGGTCTCGCTCCTGCCACGACATTCTCGCGCACCGACGCTGGCGGGCTGAAGGCCCCCGGGCGCTCTGTCGGCTCAGGCGTTTCTCGAAAGCTCCGATCAGCGCTAGTCGTCGCTGAGGTCGGCATTGCCATGGTGCTGCTCGTGGGCGCCGGCCTGTTGCTTCGCAGCTTTGCCAATGTGCTTCGCCAAGATCCAGGCTTCACGTCGACCAACGTGCTCGCTGTGCAAGTGTTCACATATGGTGAGCGGTATCGCACGCCCGAGCAGCAGGTGGTCTTCTACGACCAGGCGCTGCAGCGGATCCGAGCGCTTCCTGGAATGCGCGATGTTGGGCTCGTATCGGCGATGCCGTTCGCCGAGGCGAACATCAACATCGAGAGCGGATTCTGGATCCAAGGGCAACCAAAGCCATCGCCCGCCGAGATGCCAAGCACCTTTACGACCGTGGCGACAGCCGCGTATTTCCGCGTGATGAATATTCCGCTGATGCGCGGCCGAATGTTCACCAACGGGGACCGGGCGGGTGCCCTCGGCGTGGTGCTCGTCAACGAGACGATGGCGAGGACGTATTGGCCTGGTGAGGATCCGGTCGGGCGGCACATCACGGTCAACTGGCAAGATGATCCAAGAGACGTTCAGATCGTCGGAGTCGTCGGTCACGTACGACACGAAGGACCGGAAAGTCACCCGCGCCCAGAGGTGTTCTTTCCGCATGCCCAGTTGCCGTTCGGGTCAATGACATTCGTCGCAGGGACCGTCGACGATCCGGCGTCGTACGTCGACGCCACCAAACAACAGATCTGGGCCGTCGATCCGACGCTGCCCATCTACGAAGCGATCGCGCTCGACCGGCTCACGTCGGCCTGGTTGGCACCGAGGCGATTCAGCCTCTTGGTGGTGGGGGCGTTCGCCATCATGGCGTTCGTGATCGCGGCCATCGGCGTCTATGGTGTCATCAGCTACTCGATGGCGCGACGAACCCGGGAGATCGGCCTGCGCATGGCGATCGGGGCACAGGCCGCCGACATTCGCCGGTTGGTGCTCGTCGAAGGCGTCGTGCTCGCCGCTCTTGGCATCGGCGCGGGCCTCGCCGGTGCGCTGGCGCTCACCCGCTTCCTCCGGGCGCTCCTGTTCGACGTCACGCCGAGCGATCCCGTGACGTTGGCGAGTGTCTCGATACTTCTCTTCGTCGTGGCGCTCGCCGCGTGCTACGTACCGGCCCGCCGCGCGACACGCATCGACCCGCTCGTCGCGCTGCGCCAAGAGTGAACCACTGACCACTACTCACTATTCAGCAGACAGCAGCGACC